>JAFEDW010000230.1 GCA_018241455.1 Pseudomonadota bacterium
CCAGGCGGGCGCGGTCTGCCACCAGTAGTTGACCAGCACGTTGAAGGCATCGAGGGCCTCGACGTGATGCCACCACATGCCCGGAATGTACAGCGCGTCGCCCGCGTCCATTTCGGCGACGCGCGCACGACGCAGCGCATTGGCGAAACGCGGGAAACGCTCCAGGTCAGGGTTGGCGAAATCGACCAGGCTGATCTGCTGGCCGGCCGGCGTGAACTCCAGCGGCCCGCCGTACAGGTTCGCCAGTTCCTCCGGCGGAAACAGCGTGAACCGGCGCCGGCCGACCGCGACGCAGGCCAGGTTGTCCGGCATGTCGTAGTGCGCGGCGATGCGCGTGCGGTTGCCGAGCCAGATGCTCGCCAGCGCATCGGCCGGCAGGCCAGGCACATCGTTCTCGGCGCGCAGGCCCGGCAGGCAGGTGTCGATCGTCGTCGAACCGACGTAGATCGCGGGCGGCGCGTCGTCACGCGCATGCTGTTCGAGCGCTGCGAACACCGCCTCGAGCTTGACCATCGAAGCCTGGTAATTGAAGCCGCTGACATCGTCGTTGTAGAAGAAGCGGCCGCGGATCTCCGGCGGCCCGAACCAGGCGCCGACCGTCGCGTTGCGGTAGTAGCCGCGCAGGTAGGCGAGCGCCGCCGCCATCGACTCGCGCCCGGCCCGCACCAGCGGCCACTGCGACACCAGGCCGCGCAACAACAGCGGCTCGTGCGCGTCGCGCACGACTTCGCGCCACGCCGGCGCGCCGACCGCGTCGATCTCGCGCACGCTGGCCGCGGCCGTCTTCATTACTGGATGCGCCGGTTGCGCCGTTCGATGAGGTCGCGGAAGTGCACGGTCGAGGCCACCACCATGTACGCGGGCTCCAGAAAGCCCTGCGCATGCAGTTTGGCCACCGCCGCGCCGTCGAGCTTGCGCATGCGCTCCTCGTTCACGGTATAGAAACCGCCCAGGCGGTTGTTCGAACCGTCCTTGAGCTGCACGTCCAGCACGAAGGATTCGAGCAGATCGTGCGACAGCAGCGCGTCGACGAAGGCCTGCGTGGCGGCGATACCGGCATGCAGCGCGCCGAGCAGCGCGCTGATGCGTTCCAGGTACGGCGTCGAGCCTCCGTATTCGAGGAACAGCGGCTCACCCTCGGTCCAGCTCACGCGCGGGCTGTCGAGATCGATGTGCACGACCGGTTGCGCGGCCTGTCCCGGCTGCGACGGATTGCTTCCGCCGATCAGGAACGGCAGGCGTTCGACGCTGAACGGAATGTAGGTGGCGTCCCAGCCGGCGTCGGTCAGGAACAGGTTCTCGCCCGCCTCGAAGCCGAACAGCGCCAGCGGTTGGAACTGGCCGGTATCGGCGCGCTTCTGGAACACGATCGGATAGCAGGCCTGGATGTTGCGGAACTCGGACGGCACGGCCAGCGCGAACATCTGGTTGTCGCCGTAGGCCGCGGAGCGCGTCGTGATGATGCGCAGCCCCTTGTGTTCGACATTGCTCAACAGTGCGTGCTTGGCCATTCCGTTCCCTCTTTCAGATGCGCTGCAGCCGGTAACTCTGCAGGTGGTTCAGCAGCGCCCGATGGGTCGGGAGCGCCGCCAGCATGGATTTTCCGAGCGCGTTCACTTCGGCAAACAGCCGCTGCGCCAGCGCCGCATTCTCCACCCGCTCCGCGACCGGCGCGAGCGCCGGCCGGAACCCCATGCCGTACAGCACGTAATGGTAACTGGCCGCGGGAAAGATCTCCTCGATGCGGTAAAAATCGTAGCGGGAGGGCTTGAGCTGCTGCCACAGCCCCATCAGCTCGGCCAGCCGCGGCGGCACGGTCGTGGCCGCGCGGTGCTCGATCCAGTAGGCCGAATCGCTGCGCTTCGACAGCAGGTAGTGGAGCTTCAGGAACTCGACCGCACGCTCCCAGCGGTAACGGAATGCGTCGTTGAAGCGCGCCGCCACGACGTCCATCAACGCCCGCGTCGGCGGCAGCTGCTCGCTGATCATCGCCGCGGAAAATTCGACCAGCGCCAGCGCCGAGGCCTCGAGCGGTTCGACGAAGCCCGCGGACAATCCCACCGCCACGCAATTGCGGTGCCACAGCCTCTGCCGGTAGCCGGGGCGGAACGAGAGCTTGCGCGGCGACAGCGCCGCCGCGGCATCGGCGCCGGCGCCATCGGCCACGTAGTCGCGCAGGATGCGTTCCGCTTCCGCGTCGGACATGTGCGCGCCCGAATAGACATACCCGACGCCGCGCCGCGACTGCAGGCCGATGTCCCAGATCCAGCCCGCGCTGCGCGCCGTCGACAGCGTGTGCGAAGCGATCGGCGAGTCCGGCGTGGCGTACGGCACCTGCACCGCGAGCGCCGAGTCATTGAACAACTGCGGCTGCACCGTGACCAGCGGTACGCCGTAGTGCTGGCCGAGCAGCAACGAGGAGAACCCGGTGCAGTCGACGTACAGGTCGGCCTCGATGCGCCCGTGCGCGGTCGTGACGATGGCCGCGATGTCGCCATTGTCGCTGGCTTCGACGCGGGCGACATGGTCGACGATGTGCCGCACGCCGAGGCGCGCCGTGCAGTGTCGCTGCAGGAACGGACCGAACTTGCCGGCGTCGAGGTGATAGGCATAGTTCGCGACCGCGGCATACTCGGGCGTCGTCACCTGCTTCGGGGCGCGGCCGCGCTCGCACAGCTGCGGCTGGCAGCTGACGACTTCGGCATAAGGCATGGCCGCATGATTGCGCAGCCACGGCGTGACCAGGTCGGCCTCGCCGTAGCCGTGCGGCAGGCTGAAGGGGTGGTAGTAATGTTCGCCACCACCCTCGCTCCAGGACGCGAAGCGCGAACCCTGCTTGAACGCGACATCGCACTCGCGGATGAAATCCGTCTCGGATACGCCGATGCGCCGCAGCGTGTCGCGCATCGACGGCCAGGTGCCCTCCCCGACGCCGATCGGGCTGACGGCCGGCGACTCGATCAACGTCACCTCGAGGCCGGGCACGCGCGGCAGCTGGTGATCGGCGGCGATGACGCCTGCCGTCAGCCAGCCGGCCGAGCCACCGCCCACGATCACGACGCGCCTGATTTGCTCACTCACCGTCGGTCACTTCCATGCCGCGCAGCGGCCATCCTACACCGAGACGAAAAAGCCGCTGGGGGGCAGCGGCTCTTTCGTCCCACGGTCGCTTGCGCGCCGCAAGTTTCGCAGGTCTCGCCCTGCTACTTGCCCAGTTGGTATCGCGCTCCGATCATGTAGCGCGCTCCGGTCTGAGTGGCGAACTCCACGGCCTGCCAGGTGCGGCTGTGGGAACGCGTGTTGCGGTCGGTGAGGTTGATCGCCTCGAGCTGGAAGCTCAGGTGGTCGTTGAGCCTGAAGCCGACATTGGCGTCGATCTGTCCGTACGGTTCGACGAACACCGGGCTCTGCTGGCCGTCGAGGCCGTTGTAGAACTGGTCGCGCCAGTTGTAGGCGACGCGTGCCGACCAATGGGCGTTCTCATAGAAGCCGACGACGTTCGCGGTGTCGCTCAATCCCGGCAATGGGAACTGCGGGCCGAGGCTCGCGACGTTGTACTCCAGGTCGGACTTGACCTTGGTGTAGTTGATGATGCCGCCAAAGCCGCTATTCCCAAACATGTGCTGCAGGTTGATTTCCCAACCGTCGATGC
>JAFEDW010000231.1 GCA_018241455.1 Pseudomonadota bacterium
TGCGTCGACAGGCGCCTGGGCTTGAAGCCCGCGCGCGTCAACGCGGCGCACACCGCCATCGTGTAGCAGCCGGCGTGCGCCGCCGCGATCAGCTCTTCGGGATTGGTGCCCGGCGAGTCCCCGAATCGCTGTGCAAACGTGTACGGCACCTGCTCGAGCGCGCCGCTATGCGTCGTCAGTGAGCCGTCGCCGGTCTTCAGGTCGCCGAACCACAGGGCGGCCGCGGTACGTTTCATGGCTGCTCAGGCTCCCGCGATGTATTGATCGATGGCCGTGCCGAGCACGGTCAGCGGCACGCCGCCGGTCTTGACCACCGCGTCGTTGAAGGCCGCCAAGTCGAAGCGCGTGCCGAGCGCGCTGCGGGCGCGTTCGCGCTGGCGCAGGATCTCATTGTGGCCGGTCTTGTAGCCGCAGGCCTGCCCGGGGCTGACGCAATAGCGGTCGATTTCGCTGGTCATCGCCTGGCGGCCACGGCCGGTCTCGGTGACCAGGAACTGGATGGCCTGCTCGCGCGTCCACTTGAGCGCGTGGATCCCGGTATCGACGACCAGCCGGCAGGCGCGGAACTGCTGCGCCTGCAGGTAGCCCACCTGGCCGAACGGATCATCGGCGTAGATGCCCTGTTCATCGACGCTCTGTTCCGCGTACAGCGCCCAGCCTTCGATGAAGGCGTTGAAGCCCATCAACTGCATGATCAGCGGGATTTCGCTGCTGTGCTCGGTCAGGTAGGCGCCTTGCCAGGCATGGCCGGGAATGCCTTCGTGCGCGGTCAAGGTCGGAATCTGGTATTTGGGCCAGAGCGTGGTCGACTTGAGGTTGATGTAGTAGATCTCGGGCCGCACGCCGTCGATCGAGGCGCCGTTCATGTAGCCGAGCGGTGCGCCATCCTCGATGTCGGGCGGCACGCGCTTGACGCGCAGCGCCGCCTTGAGCTGCAGGTGCGACAGGCGCGGCATCAGCGCGCGCGTCGCGGCGATGCGCTCGTTGCAAAAGTCGATCAGCTGTGCGCGGCCGGCGTCGTTGTCCGGGAACAGCTGGCGCGGATCGCTGTTGAGCGACAGGGCGCGCTCCCCGGGGCTGCCCTGCGTCATGCCTTGCGCGCGCAGGATTGCATCCATGCGCGACTGGATGGCGCGATTCTGCTCCAGCCCGACGGCATGGATCTCCTGCGGGCTCATGTCGGTCGTGGTGCCGAGCTTCAGCGCCCAGCGATAGAACGCTTCGCCGTCCGGCAGCCGATCGATGCCGGCCGTGTCGGTGGCGTGTTCCGTGGCCTTCGCGAAGGCGGCGATCTGGCGGTCGAGCGCCGGATACACTTCTTTTTGCACCAGGCTGCTGGCGCGCGCTGCCCACTCGCCCTTGATGCCGAGCGCCGTGGCGCGCGTCACCAGCGAGGTCACCAATTTCTGTTCCGCCACGGGCGTGCGGCGGTAGCGCGTGAGTTGTCCGAGCGCGTTGCTGGCGATGAACGAGGGCGGCGCGATGCCGCGCGCGGCCTGCGCGCCGATGCGCTCGCTTTCCTCGTCGAGGTTGCGCGCGAAGGCGCGGACGCGCGCCAGGTAGGCTTCGGCATCCGCCGCATTCGCGATCTGGTGTTGCGAGTCGAGGAATTCCGGCACGCGTGTCACGGCGCCATCCTGCTGCGTGACCGGGAACGGCGCGATGCCGTTGTTGTTGAAGGCCGCTTCGCCCCGGCCGCAGTAGAACTTCTGGCCCTCGATGCCGGCGGTTGCCGCATAGTGCACGGCCTCGTACTGCAGCCGGTCACGCGGCGTGAGTTGCTCGCGATCGATGCCGCGCAGCCGCACCACCATCGAACGGACCTGCCTGGCCCAACGCGCGTCGTCGGCCATCGAGTCGCCGTCGAGACGGCTCTTGAGCGCGGCGCGCGCACCGCGATCGAGGCCGAGCGAGGTCGCGGTTTCGGGCTTGAGGCGCAGGATTTCCTCCGCGAAGTCGGCGAGCAGCGCGGCAAAGCGCCGCGCGGCGGGCCCTTCGGCGGTGGCATCCGCAGCGGC
The DNA here is from genome assembly GCA_018241455.1 of Pseudomonadota bacterium. GTDB lineage: Bacteria > Pseudomonadota > Gammaproteobacteria > Steroidobacterales > Steroidobacteraceae > FEN-1191. Next base: position 2,019 of record JAFEDW010000231.1, read on the forward strand.
AGCGCGGCCGGGCAGCCTGGCCGCGATGGCGGTGGCGAGGCCCAGCGCCAGCATCCGGCGGCGATCGAGCGAAGTACGGCTTGCGGTCATGTTGTCCCCAGCGTGGAGCGGCAGGATCTCCGGGGCGCACACTATTGCAGCCCGGCCGCGAATGCGCAATCGTGCGCGGCGGCGTCAGCTTGCCGGTCGATGCGGAGCTGGAGCGCCGATGCGAGCTGTGGCGAGGAAGCGGTCGGTGGTGGCGAGGAAGTCGGCGACGTAGCTCGATTGCACCCACAGCGCATAGCCGTCTGGCATGGACGCAACCACGGCGGGGCAATCGAACAGTCGCACGGCAGCGCAGTCGCGGCCTTCCAGCACGGAGTGAATATCGATCGTGCAGGCGAGCAAACGCGCGGCGCCGACGCCGGTGATCGTGAAGTGCTCCCACTTGCCGGTGACATCGATCATTGCGCCCTGGCCGGCGCGCGCTGCCGCATCGAACTGCGCCTGTTCGGTTTCGTCCGGGGCCGGCAGCAGCCAGCGGCCGGGCGCGATATGCAGCAGGCGCGGATGCTGCGCGCCGTCGCGCGCGGCACGGCCGGGCGCACAGGGCCAGTGTCCGGCGTTGCAGCCGTCGGCCGGCCAGCGGAATGCCACGAACTCCAGCACGCGCTGCGCCGGCTGTCGTTCGATGTGGCACGGAGCGATGGCGGACATGCTGGCCTCAAACCTTCATGCGGGCGCTGGTGGGATCGAAATGCACCGGCGATACGACACGCACCGCGGTGTCGCCGCCGCGCAGAGGATCGCGCGCCGTCACCAACGCGCCGTCGATGGCGCGGTCGCCGGCGAGCAGCGCAAGGCCCAGCCACTCGCCGAGCGTCGGACTGTAGACGCTCGAGGTGATGTATCCGCACGGCCGTGTCGGCGCGGCGTCGGTCGTGAGTTGCGCGCCGGCCAGGAATGGCGCGCGGCCATCCGCGGCGCGCAGCCCGACCAGGCGCGGGCGCGAAGGTTCGCGGAAGGCGGCGCGATCCAGCAGCGCGCGGCCGAGGCAGGCCTGGCCGGGTTTCACCAGCGCCTCCATGCCCAGGTCGAGCGGTGTGGTCTGGCCGTTCAATTCGGAGCTGACCAGGTAGCCCTTCTCCACGCGCAGGATGTCGAGCGCCTCGAGGCCGTATGGCGCCAGTCCGGCCGATTCCAGCGCGGTCCACAAGGGCAGGGCGAGCGCCGGGCGGCAGTGCAGTTCAAACGCGAGCTCGCCGGAGAAGCTCGCGCGCAGCACGCGCAGCGCCTGGCCAATGTGCAGTCCGTCGGCAAAATCCATGTGGCGCAACTGCGCGAGCGGGCGCTGCCAGGTTGCGCCGAGTACCTGCGCCAGTGCGCTGCGGCTGTGCGGGCCGGCCACGACGATGACCGCCCACGCGTCGGTGACGTCGGTCACCGTGACGGCACGGTGGCTGCAATGCGCCGCGCGATAGTGCTCGAAATGCGAGAGCATGTGCGTGCCGTGGCCGGAACTGGTGGTCGCCAGGAAGCGGTCTGCGGCGAGCCGCAGTACCAGGCCATCGTCGAGCACCATGCCGTCTTCGCGCAGGTTCACCATGTATTTGCTGCGGCCCGCCTTGATCGTGCTCGCCTTCGAC
>JAFEDW010000232.1 GCA_018241455.1 Pseudomonadota bacterium
ATCACCGCGCTGTCGAGCAGCATCGCCGATGCGGCGAAGCCCGATGGCCCGCTGGTCGGCCCGCTGGCGCGCAAGGCCGCCGCGGCTTCGCTCCACGGCAATTTCACGGCGCTCGCGGGCGACATCGTCACGAAACGCATCGTGCCCGCGCTCGAGCGGCAGCTGGCCGAGATCAAGGCAGCGCGCGCGCTGGCGAAATCGGATGCCGGCATGGGCGCGCGCCCGCACGGCGCGGAGTGGTATGCGTGGGGCCTGCGCGCCAGCACGACGACGCGCCGCACGCCGGCCGAGATCCACGAGATGGGCGTCGAGCAGCTCGCCGAGCTGCACCAGCGCATGGACACGATCCTGAAGGGCTTCGGCCTCACGCAAGGTTCGGTCGGCGCGCGCGCCGCGGAATTGCAGCGCCGGCCGGAGCTCAACTTCCCCGCCAACGATGCGGGCCGCGCGCAGATCGTTGCGTACATGCAGTCGAAGATCGATGCGATTCGTCCGCGCCTGCCGCAGGCGTTTCGTCGTCTCATGCGCGGGAGCCTCGAGATCCATCGCCTGCCGCTCGCCGCGGAGCCGGGCGCGCCCGCGGCCTACGGCGGACCGGGCACGATCGATGGCAAAGTGCCCGGCAAGGTGTGGGTGAACCTCGGCGACCCGACGATCCACAACAAGGTCACGATTCCCGATTTGATGTTCCACGAGGGCATCCCCGGCCACGTGTGGCAGGGCGAGTATGCGCAGCAGCTGCCGCTGATCCGTTCGATCCTGGCGTTCAATGCCTACTCGGAAGGCTGGGCGCTCTACGCCGAGCAACTGGCCGACGAACTCGGCATGTACGAGGGCGACAACGCCGGCAAGCTCGGCTTCCTGATGGGGCTCTCGTGGCGCGCGGTGCGCCTCGTGATCGACACCGGCATCCACGCGATGGGCTGGACGCGTGATCGCTCGCTCGAGGAGTTCATCGCCGCAACCGGCCTGCCGCACAGCAACGCGGTGAGCGAAGTGGAACGCTACTGCGCCTGGCCGGGCCAGGCCTGCGGCTACAAGGTGGGACAGACCGAGATCCTCGCGCAACGCACGCGTGCGAAAGCCGCGCTCGGCGCGAAGTTCGACCTGCGCGATTTCGACCAGGCGGTCGTCGAGGGCGGCAACGTGCCACTGGATGTGCTCGCCGCAAACGTGACGCGGTACATCCAGGCGAGGGAAAGACTGCGCGTGTGATGGATTGACCGGCACTGAGATGCGCGTCTCAGTCCACCTGCGATGTACTTCCGTGCAAGCGGCCGCCGGGAGTGGTTGATTTGCCGCATGTCGAAGGCCTTTTCGAATCGCGATCCGGGCACCGCTCCCTCCGGTGAACAGGACTGGCTGGCGCCCGCGGCGGCGCTCATCGAGAGCGCGCCCGTGGCGATGTACCAGACCGATGGCGAAGGCAATCGGGTCTACGCCAACCCGGAATACCGGCGGGTGTTTGGGCTTGGGGTCGAACAGGGCGCCGACGATTGGTTGCAGGGCGTGCATCCCGATGACCGCGCGCGCATGGAACGGAGTTGGGCCGACTTCCGCACCCATCCGTGTCCGATGATCTTCGAGTACCGCACGGCTCCGCAAGACGGAGTCGTGCGTCACTACACCGAACAGGTCGTGCCGGTGAACGGCATGGCGGCCTTCGTGGGCACCATCACCGATGTCACCGATCTCGCGAGCGAAAACCGTACGCTGCTGGAAACGCTGATGGCGAACCTGCCGCTGTCGCTGATCGCCTGCGATGCCGACGGCGTCATCACGCTGTACAACCGGGCGGCGGCCGAGCTGCTCTCCATGCAGAGCGACAACTCATCCGCGGGCAAGACCTGCGAGCACGTCGTGGGCGCACAAATCTACCATGCCGATGGCGTGACTCCACTGGACCTCGCCGATCGCCCGCTGGTGAAAGCGCTGCGGGGCGAACTGGTCGATGACGTGGAACTCGTCGTCGTGCCGCGCGATTCCACCGAACGCGTGACGGTAACCAACGGCCGCCGCCTGACGGCGCCGGACGGGCGCGCGCTGGGGGCGTTCATCGTCACCGAAGACATCACCGAGCGCCGTCGCTCGGAACTCGAGCTCGAGCGGGTGCATGAGCAGCTGCGCACCTCCGCCCGCCAGGCCGGCATGGCCGAGGTGGCGACCAGCATCCTGCACAATGTCGGCAACGTGCTCACCAGCATCCACGTCGCCGCGACGATGGTGCAGGATGGGTTGGAGCGCTCCAAGGCGTCCGACCTTTGTGAGATGGCCGAGCTGCTGCTCGCGCAGGGCGCGCGCCTTGGTGAGTTCATGACGCACGACGAGCGCGGCAAGATCGTTCCCGCCTACCTGCAGGCGCTCGGCCAGCAGCTCACCGCCGAGACCGAAGCGGCGCTCGAGCACATGGCGACCTTGCGCAAGAGCCTCGAGCACGTCGACAGCGCCGTGGCGATGCAGCAGAAGTTCGCGCGCGTGGCATCGATGCGCGAGACCGTGAGCGTCGTCGACCTGGTCGAAGACAGCCTGCGCCTGAGCGCCAGCGCGTTCAACCGCCATGGCATCGAGCTGCGGCGCGAATTCCATCCGCTGCCGGCGATCACCGTCGACAAGCACAAGGTGCTGCAGATCCTGGTCAACCTGATCCACAACGCGATGAACGCCTGCAATGAATCCGACCGCAAGGACAAGGTGCTGAGGCTGCGCATCGAAGGCGGAGATCCGTTGATCCGCATTTCGGTCAGCGACAACGGCGTGGGCATCGCGCCCGAAAACATGGGGCGCCTGTTCACGCACGGATTCACGACCCGCCCGAAGGGCCACGGCTTCGGCCTGCACAGCGGCGCGATCGCCGCGCGCGAGCTCGGCGGCTCGTTGCGCGCGGAGAGCGCCGGTGCGGGGCGGGGTGCGACGTTCATTCTCGAGCTGCCGCGCGATCCGCCGGCCTGATCATCGCGAGTTAAGCTACGGCTTGAGGCCGAAGTGCGCCTCGAGCGCGGCGATGCTGGTCTCGCCCAGTGGCGCGCCGGAGAGCTTCGCCGCGTGCACCGCGGCGCCCGCGTCGCTCGGCAGCCGCGCACCGCGAAAGCTGTAGTTGCGCGCCGGGCTCTCGATGGCCGCACGCAACGGCGCGAGCAGCAGGTCATTCGGCGTGAACAGGTCGCCGGAATACGAGACCGGCAGGCGCACGTCGGGCGGCACCTCAAGGCCATTGCGTACCGCATCGATGAGCTCGCCCAACTCCGCCGCCGCCTGCTCGAACAGCGCGAGCGCCGCCGGGTCGCCCGCATTTGCGGCCTCGACCACCAAGCGCGAGAGCTGCGCGAACTGGCTGCGCTGCGCCAGGCGCTTGCCGTAGATCGCCGCGCACAAGTCGAGATCGTGCTGCAGCGCAAAGTGGCGGCGCACCAGCTCGTACAGCGCGCCCCGCGGCGTGCGGCCGTCGCTCATGCGCGAGAACACGCGCAATCCCTCGCGCGCCAGCCAGTATTGGGATCCCTCGTCACTGAACAGCTCGCCCCAACCCCCGGCGCGCACGCTGCGGCCGGCGAATTCCCCGTAGGCGATCGAACCCATGCCCGACAGCACGCTGATGCCGTCCGCGCCCGCGAGCGCGCCGGCCCAGCC
>JAFEDW010000233.1 GCA_018241455.1 Pseudomonadota bacterium
TTCGGCCTGAAGGCGACCGAACGCGCGCGCATGACGGCGCGTGAGATCGAAGCGGCGCGCCGCGCGATGGCGCGCTACGTCAAGCGCGGCGGCCAGATCTGGATCCGCGTGTTCCCCGACGTGCCGATTTCGAAGAAGCCGCTCGAAGTGCGCATGGGCAGCGGCAAGGGCAACGTCGAGTACTGGATCGCCAAGGTCAAGCCCGGCAAGGTCCTGTTCGAAATGGAAGGCGTCACCGAGGAAATCGCGCGCGAGGCGTTCCGCCTGGCCGGCGCGAAGCTCTCGGTCACGACCTCGTTCGTCAAACGGCAGGTGCGCTGATGAAAGCCAGTGAGATTCGCAAACAGGCGCCGGCCGAGCAGCGCGCGTTGCTGCTCAAGCTGCGCAAGGAACAATTTGCGCTGCGCCTGCAGCGCGCGACCGGCCAGCCGGTCAAGCCGGACCAGTTCGGCAAGGTGCGCCGGAACATTGCCCGGCTGAAGACGGCCATGCGTGCCGGCGGAGAGAAACGATGAGCGCTGCAAAGAAATCGCCCGCCAAGGCGGCTGCGGCTGCGGTGGCTGCCCCGGCGGCTGCGCCGGCTTCCGATGTTGCCGCGGCAGCCCCGGTCGTGGCCAAGGTGCCCGAACCGCGCGGTGACCGCGTGCTCACCGGGCGCGTGGTCAGCGACAAGATGGACAAGACCGTGACCGTGCTGGTCGAGCGCCTGGTGCGCCACGAGAGCTACGGCAAGTTCCTGCGCCGCAGCACCAAGCTGCTGGCGCACGATGAAGCGAACGTCGCACACGAAGGCGACACCGTGACGATCACGCCGTGCCGGCCGCTGTCGCGACGCAAGTCGTGGAAGCTGCTGGCGGTGGTTGAAAAGGCGGCGTCATGATCCAGATGCGCTCGATGCTCAATGCCGCCGACAACAGCGGCGCGCGCACGGTGATGTGCATCAAGGTGCTGGGCGGCAGCCATCGCCGTTACGCGACCGTGGGCGATGTCATCAAGGTCAGCATCAAGGATGCGATCCCGCGCGGCAAGGTCAAGAAGGGCGAGGTGTACGACGCAGTGGTCGTGCGCACGCGCCGCGGCGTGCGGCGCGCCGATGGTTCGCTGATCAAGTTCGACGGCAACGCGGCGGTGCTGCTGACGCCGAAGCTCGAGCCGGTCGGCACGCGTATCTTCGGGCCGGTGACGCGCGAGCTGCGCACGGTGCAGTTCATGAAGATCATCTCGCTCGCGCCGGAGGTCCTGTGAGAACCATTCGCAAAGGCGACCAGGTGGTGGTGCTGTCGGGCCGTGACAAGGGCCGGCGCGGCGCCGTGCTGCAGGTGCTGGGCGGCGGCGAGGTGCTGGTCGAGAGCATCAATCGCGTCAAGCGGCACACCAAGGCGAACCCGCAGGCCAACCAGCCGGGCGGCATCATCGAGAAGGAAATGCCGCTGCCGCTCGCCAAGGTGGCGCTGTGGAATGCGGCCGCCAAGAAGGCCGACCGCGTGGGCATCAAGAAGCTGGCCGACGGCAAGAAGGTGCGCTTCTTCAAGTCGAACGGCGAAGTCATCGACGCCTGAGGATCAGGGCGCAGGTTTAACAGACATGGCAAGACTGCAAGAATTTTACCGCGAGAAGGTCGTCCCGCAGCTCACCGCCGAGCTCGGGCTGAAGAACCCCATGGAAGTGCCGAAGATCACCAAGATCACGGTCAACATGGGCGTGGGCGAGGCCGTGGCCGACCGCAAGCTGATGGACTCGGCCGTCGCCGACCTGACCAAGATCACCGGCCAGAAGCCGCTGATCTGCAAGTCGAAGAAGGCGATCGCCTCGTTCAAGCTGCGCGAAGGCCTGGCAATCGGCTGCAAGGTGACGCTGCGCGGCGCGCGCATGTACGAATTCCTCGACCGCCTGATCAGCGTCGCGATGCCGCGCATCCGCGACTTCCGCGGCGTGTCGCCGCGCGCCTTCGACGGCCGCGGCAACTACACGCTCGGCGTCAAGGAACAGATCATCTTCCCGGAAATCCAGTACGACGCGATCGACCAGGTGCGCGGCATGGATATCACGATCACGACCACGGCGCGTGACAACGCGCAGGGCCGTGCGTTGCTGGGCGCTTTCAACTTTCCGTTCCGCAAGTAGGCGGGACGGTTATCCCGAGGATCTGGCATGGCCAAGACCAACATGATCGAACGTGACAAGCGCCGGGTGCGCGCGGCGAAGAAGTACGCCGCGGTGCGCGCGCAGCTCAAGGAAGCGATCCGCAGCCCGAAGTCCTCGCAGGAGGAACGCGCCGCGGCGCAGGCCAGGCTGCAGACGCTGCCGCGCGATGCGAGCCCGACGCGCCAGCGCAACCGCTGTGCGATCACCGGCCGTTCGCGTGGCGTGTACAGCAAGTTTGGCCTGGCACGCACCAAGATTCGTGAAGTCGCCGCCCGCGGCGAGATTCCCGGGCTCGCCAAGGCGAGCTGGTAGGAGCCATAACGATGAGCATGACCGATCCGGTTGCCGACCTGCTGACCCGCATTCGCAACGGGCAGAGCGCGCGCAAGACCAGCGTGACGATGGCGTCTTCGAAGCTGAAGACCGCCATTCTTCGCGTGTTGAAGAGCGAGGGTTTCATCGCCGATTTCAACATCGACGACCAGGCGGGCAAGCCGCTGCTGACCGTCGACCTGAAGTACTACGAGGGCCGTCCGGTGATCGACCGGCTCGAGCGCGTCAGCCGGCCGGGCCTGCGCATCTACCGCGGCAAGGAAGACCTGCCGCGCGTGCTCGGCGGCATGGGCACCGTCATCGTCTCGACGCCCAAGGGCGTGATGACCGATCGCGCGGCGCGGGCCATCGGGCAGGGCGGCGAAGTCATCTGCATCGTGGCCTAGAGCGAAGGATCTTCAGCGGAATACCAACATGTCCAGAGTCGCAAAACAGATCGTGGTGATCCCGAGCGGCGTGACCGTCACGGTCGGCGCGGATGCGGTCACCGTCAAGGGCGCCAAGGGTGCGCTGTCGCTGGCGCTGGCCGCCGGCGTGTCGGTGGCGCAGCAGGACAAGCAGCTGCAGGTCAGCTTCGCCAATCCGGGCGAGGCGCGCATGCGCGCCGGTTCGACGCGCGCGCACCTCGCGAACATGATCAATGGCGTGACCAAGGGCTACGATCGCAAGCTCGACCTGGTCGGCGTCGGCTTCCGCGCGGCGGTTACCGGCAAGACGCTGAACCTGACGCTCGGCTTCTCGCATCCGGTCGCGTACGCGATTCCGGAAGGCATCACGATCGAGACGCCGAGCCAGACCGAGATCGTCATCAAGGGCGCCGACCGGCAGCGCGTCGGCCAGACGGCGGCCGAGATCCGCGGCATCCGTCCGCCGGAGCCCTACAAGGGCAAGGGCGTGCGCTATTCCGACGAGAAGATTTCCCTCAAGGAAGGGAAGAAGAAGTAATGAACATCACGAAGAAAGAGCGCCGCGCGCGGCGCGCCAGCCAGACCCGCGCGCGCATCCGCGCGACCGGCACGCCGCGCCTGACCGTGCACCGCACGCCGCGGCACATCTACGCGCAGCTGTTCGCGGCCGACGGCTCGCAGGTGCTGGCTTCGGCCTCGACCGTGCAGAAAGAGCTCGTGCAGGGCCTGAAGTACACC
>JAFEDW010000234.1 GCA_018241455.1 Pseudomonadota bacterium
GGTCATCGCGGGCGAGTATGAGCCGCTATCCACCCGCTGGTTGCGCTGCACAGCCGCCGGCACGCCCTCCAACCGTTTGCGTTCGAGGTCGGAACGGATCCGCACGGCGCCAAGCACGGGTACCAGCGCTTCGCTCAGCAGTGATTTCCCGCTGCCCGTGACGCCATGCATGATGACGAGCGTCAAATCGCGCGGCTGCGTCAGGCGCAAGGCGGTCGCCAGCCAATCCGCCAATCGGCGCTCGCGCCCCGCGTCGACACCCGTCGCAGCCGGCAGACCCAGCGCTTCGACCTTGGCACGCACCAAGGCGCGATACACCGCGTACAGCGGCAGCAACCGGACGCCGTCGTAGTCGCCGCTCTCCTCCAGATACCGGCTCAGGAACACGCAGGCGAGGTCGCCGCGACCCAGCCTGCACAAATCCGCGTACAGGAACGCGACGTCGTTCATCGCATCGATCCAGCGCAGTTGCGGGTCGAACTCGATGCAATCGAAGGGCAGCCAGCGTCCCCGCCAGCGCACGATGTTGCCCGCGTGCAGATCCCCGTGGCATTCACGGACCCGGCCCGAGCCCAGCCGCGATCCGACGCTGTGCCACAACCGTTCCAGCGCCGCGTCGAGCCAGCGCTGCAGCGCCTCGAGCTGCTCGCGTTGCTGCGGCGATTGCAGGCAGGCCCGGAGCGGTGGCAGGTTGTCCATGATGTGCCGGCGCAATGTCTCGGGGCTGCCGCACGCACCCTCGCCGCTCGCGGCCGCGGCGGCAGCGTGGAAGCGCGCAAGTTCCAGGGCGAAGCCGCCCAGGTCGGCCGCTGTCACATCGCCGGACTGGATTCGCAGATCGAGCTGCTGGGCAGGGTCGAATTGACGCATGCGCACGGCGTGATCGCACACCATGCCCGTCCCGCCGATCCAAAGGTGCCCGTCCCGGCGCAGGATCGGAACGACATCGAGATACAGTTCCGGTGCAAAGCGCCGGTTGAGCCGGATCTCATCGTGGCAAAGCTGCTCGCGGCGCTCCGCGGAGGATGCATCGAGAAAGTCGAAACGTACCGGTTTCTTGATCTTGTAGGCGTACGGCCCGGTCAACAGCACCCAGGAGATGTGCGTTTCCACCAACCGCAGCCCCGCGACTTCATGCGGGTACGCCTCGGGGCGCAACAGGTCGCGTACGTCGAATTCCGGCACGCGCTGCCTGTGGGTTGCGGCCCGTCAGCCGGATTCGATGTTTGACGCGCTGCGCTCAGGCAGTGCCCGCTCGATGTCCTGCTCGGCGGCCAGCCAGTCCTCCAATTCGTGTCCGACCGCGAAACCACGGCGCTCGGCCCGAAAATACGCTGACTCGGCGATCCGTGCCCTGCGTTCCTCGGGCATCTCCGGCGCGGCGGCGACGGGATTGGCACCCGACGCCGCAACATCGGCTTCTTCCGCGACCTTCCTGACCAGGCGCTTGCTGATCATCGCAGGCGCCGCCGATGCACTGGCACCGCGCGGTTTCTTCACGCGAGTATGAATCGTTTGCTTGCCCATGGGCCACTCCTCGTGATCACGGCGAAAGTGTTTCGCAAAATGACCACGCCTGTCGATTCGCGAACATACGTATACGAGCTCCTCCAGGCGCTCATCCCGCCTTCGTGCTGCTCACCGCCGGCATTGCGCCAACAGGCGGCGCAATTCGTCCAGCGGTCGCGCGTTGAGCACGTTCGCGGCCGTCAGCCAACCGCGGCGGGCCTGGCGGATCCCGTGGATCAGGTCGGCCAGCTCGCCGCTGGAATGGGCGTCGCTGGCGATGCTGACCAGGATGCCGTGGTCGCACGCCGCCTTGCAGTGCACGTCGTCGAGATCAAGACGCCCGGGCTGGGCGTTGAGCTCCAGGAAGCACGATCGCTCCTTGACGGCAGCCAGCACGCGGCCAAAATCCATGTGGATCGGCGCTCGCTCGCCGAGCAGTCTCGCCGACGGGTGGGCGAGAATGGACACGCAGCGATGATCGAGCGCCCGCAGGACGCGATTGGTCTGCTGCGACTCGCCGAGCTGGAAATGATCGTGGATTGCCGCGACCACCACGTCGAGCCGGCACAGCACGGCGTCGGGCAGCGCCAGGCGGCCATCTTCCAGGATATCCACCTCGACGCCCTTCAGGACCGTGAAGCCGCTCAGCTTCGCATTCAGTTCGTCGATCGCATCGACCTGGCGCGACAGGCGATCGGCATCGAGGCCGTGCACGATGCCCAGGTGCCGTGAATGATCGGTGATCGCGAGATATTCCAGGCCCCGCGCGCGCGCCGCCGCGACCATCGCCTCGAGCGATTCGCTGCCATCGCTTGCGTTCGTGTGCGCATGCAGGTCACCGCGCAGGTCGCCGAGTTCGACCAGCCGCGGCAGACGGTGCTGTTCGGCGGCCGCGATTTCGCCGCGATCCTCGCGCAATTCGGGCGCGATCCATTCCAGGCCGAGCGCGTGGTACAGCTCCTGTTCGCTCGCGCCGGCGATGCGCCGTTGTCCGCGGTACAGCCCGTATTCGTTCAGTTTCAGCTGCCGCGCCTGCGCGCGGCGCCGCAGGCTCAGGTTGTGCTCGCGGCTGCCGGTGAAATACAGCAGCGCGGCCCCGTAGCTGCCCTGCGGAACCAGGCGCAGGTCCACCTGCAGGCCGTTGCGCAGCAGCGCCGTGCAACGCGTCGGACCCGCGGCGGACAGCAGATGCACATCGGCGCAACGACGCAGTGCTGCGGCAAGATCGACCCGCCGCTGCGTCGCGATGACGACATCCAGGTCCGCGACCGTGTCGCGACCGCGCCGATAGCTGCCGGCAATCTCGGCGCGCGCGACGCCCGGCACCGAGCGCAGGTAGTCCCGCAACGACTCGGCGTATGGGGTTGCGGCCACCAGCGGCCAGCGCCTCGGCGTAGTCGCCTCGCCCTCGAGACTTTCCGCCAGGCGTTTGCGCAACACCGGGCCAAAGCCTCGCAGCCTGTTCAAACGGCCGGACCGCAGCGCGCGCTGCAGGTCCGCGACGCCGCGGATGCCGAGTCCGGCATGCAGTGCCCGTACTCGCACCGGCCCCAGTCCCGGCACTCGCAGCAGTTCCCGCAGGCCGGCCGGAGCGCGCCGGCGCAATTGTTCCAGCGCCCGCAGCCGACCGGTGCGCAGCAGCTCGGCAATCTTTCCAGCCAGGTCCGGCCCGATGCCAGGCAGCCGATCGAATTCCCGCCGGTCCCCGATGTCCGCGAGCGGCCGCGACAGGCCTCGCACGACGTTGGCGGCGCGCTCGTAGGCGCGCACCCGGAACGGGTTCTCGCCACCGATCGCGAGCAACTCCGCCATTTCGGCGAAGGCCGACGCCACGTCCTCGTTGTGCAGGTGAATGGCCCCGTGTGCCGGGGCACTGATCACCTCGTGCCGGTTCATGGGCACCGATTGTCGTCGCCGCCATCCGGCCGCGCTATCCGCAAAGGCACCTAGCCCGAGGCGACCGCGCGCGATCGGTTCGGCCAGGCGAGACCTAGCAGCCTACAGTCAACTTAATGATCGACCGTCGAATCCCGACTTCCCCCATTGTCATGAACGGGGTGCCTCAGGCGAACTCGATGCCTTCCACGGGCAAAGT
>JAFEDW010000235.1 GCA_018241455.1 Pseudomonadota bacterium
GCGTCGGCCGTCGACCTGTACAACGTCGCCAAGGGCACGACCACCGACCTGAGCAAGGTCACGGGCAGCAATTTCGCGATCGGCCGGCTGCAGGCGACCGGCGTGAACTTCGGCGCCATCGTGCGCGCGCTGCAGGGCGACTCGCGCACCAACATCATCTCGCAGCCGAGCATCACGATGCGCGACAACGAGGAATCGAAACTCGAGGTCGCGCAGGAAGTGCCGTTCATCACCGGCCAGTACACCAGCACCGCCGGCGCCGGCAGCGCCTTCCAGACCGTGCAGCGCCAGCAGGTCGGCACGATCCTGACGGTGACGCCGCAGATCAACGAGGGCGACACGGTGATCCTGTCGGTCGAGGTCGAGAGTTCGAGCCTCGCGGCCAGCTCGGCCGGCGCGGTCGACCTGATCACGAACAAGCGCACGATCAAGACCTCGGTGCTGATCCCGGACGGCGGCACGCTGGTGATCGGTGGGCTGATGCAGGACAAGGCGGTCAACTCCGAGCAGCGCGTGCCCTGGCTGGGGCGAATCCCGCTGCTCGGCGAGCTGTTCCGCACGCGCGATACCAGCAAGACGAAGACCAACCTGATGGTGTTCCTGCAGCCGCACATCCTGCGCGACGACCGGCACGCGGCGCTCGAGACCAACAGCAAGTACCAGCAGGTGCGCCAGCAACAACACGAGCTCGAGCGGGAGAACACGCTGCTGCCGCTGCAGCCGTTCCAGAAGCTCGACAAGATGCCCGATTTCATCCAGCCGACGCCGCCCGCGACGCCAGCGACGGCGCCCGCATCGGCGCCGGCCACTGCGCCCGCGTCACCGTCCGCTGCAGCGCCGGAGAAGGCCCCGGATGACGCCGCGCCCGCCGGCGCGACCACGGGCAGCAAGCCTTGAGCGAGCGGATGGCAGCGGCGCCGCCGGATGCGGGGAGCCTGCGCCTGCCGTTCGCGTTCGCGCGCCGCCACGGACTGCTGGTGCGCACGCAAGGCTCGGGGCAGGTCGAGTGCCTGTACCGTGCGCCGGGCACGCCCGCGGCGCTGGCCGAGGCGCGCCGGCTGCTGCGCGTGCCACTGACCTACACGCCGGTCGGCGCCGAGGAATTCGACGCGCTGCTGCAGAAGACCTACGAAGCCGGCACCGAGTCGATGCAAGCGGTCGAGGGTCTCGAGGAGAACGCCGACCTCGAACACCTCGCGCAGGACCTGCCCGAACAGGCCGACCTGCTCGAGAGCAGCGACGACGCGCCGATCATCCGGCTGATCAACGCGGTGCTGACGCAGGCGGTGCGCGAGAACGCTTCCGACATCCACATCGAGCCGTTCGAGAACCGGCTGGTGGTGCGCTTCCGCGTCGACGGCGTGCTGCGGGAAGTGCTGCAATCGCGCCGCGCCGTGGCGCCGCTGGTGGTCTCGCGCATCAAGGTCATGTCGCGGCTCGACATCGCCGAGAAACGCCTGCCGCAGGATGGACGCATCAGCCTGCGCATCGCCGGCCGTTCGGTCGACGTGCGCGTCTCGACGATCCCATCGGGCCACGGCGAGCGCGTGGTGCTGCGCCTGCTCGACAAGCAGGCCGGCCGGCTCGATCTCGGCGCCCTCGGCATGGACCCGGCGACGCAGGCGCTGATGGATGAGCTGATCCACAAGCCGCACGGCATCCTGCTCGTGACCGGCCCGACCGGTTCGGGCAAGACGACGACGCTGTATGCGGCGCTCGAGCGGCTCAACGACAACACGCAAAACATCATGACGGTCGAGGATCCGATCGAGTACTACATCGACGGCATCGGCCAGACCCAGGTCAACACCAAGGTCGAGATGACATTCGCGCGTGGCCTGCGCGCGATCCTGCGCCAGGACCCGGACATCGTCATGGTCGGCGAGATCCGCGACCTGGAAACCGCGCAGATCGCCGTGCAGGCCTCGCTCACCGGGCACCTGGTGCTCTCGACGCTGCACACGAACACGGCCGCGGGCGCGCTGACGCGCCTGCGCGACATGGGCATCGAGCCGTTCCTGCTGTCGTCGAGTTTGATCGGCGTGCTGGCGCAGCGGCTGGTGCGCGTGCTGAACCCGGATACGCGCCAGAGCTTCGTGGCCGGCGACTACGAGCGCCGCCTGCTGGGGCTCGAGCCCGGGGAGCCATCGCCGACGCTGTATCGCCCGGCGCCCGGCCCGAACGGTTATCGCGGACGCACGGGCATCTACGAACTGATCGTCGTCGACGATGCGATGCGCACGATGATCCACGACGGCGCCAGCGAGCAGAAGCTCGAGAAGCGCGCCCGCACGCAGACCCCGTCGATCCGCGACGACGGACTGGCGCGGGTGCTGCGCGGCACGACCACGATCGAGGAAGTCCTGCGCGTCACGCGCGAGGACTAGCCAGGCAACGCGTCACCCGCACATATGGGTGCTTTCGCATATACCGCGCTCGACAACGCCGGCCGCTCGCACCAGGGCGTGCTCGAAGGCGACACCGCGCGCCATGTGCGCGCGCTGCTGCGCGAGCGCTCGCTGCTGCCGGTATCGGTGTCCGAGGTGTCGGCGCAGGAATCGCGCGCGCAGCGCTCCAGCCAGGGCTTCGCGCTGCGCCGGCGCGTCTCGACCGCCGACCTGTCGCTGCTGACGCGGCAGCTCGCCACGCTGGTGCGCGCCGGGCTGCCGCTCGAAGAATCGCTGCTGGCGGTCTCGCAGCAGACCGAGCGCCCGCGCGTGCAGGGCATCCTGCTCGGCGTGCGCGCCCGCGTCATGGAAGGCCACACGTTGGCGGCCGGCCTGGCCGACTTCCCGCGCGTATTCCCCGAGATCTATCGCGCCACGGTCGCGGCCGGCGAACAATCCGGCCACCTCGACACGGTGCTGGAGCGGCTCGCCGACTACACCGAGGGCCGCGAAGTGCTGCGCCAGAAGGTGCTCGGCGCGATGCTCTACCCGATCGTGCTGACGATTCTGAGCTTCATGATCGTGTCGGTGCTGCTCGCCTACGTCGTGCCCAAGGTCGTGGCCGTGTTCCAGAACAGCAACGCCAAGCTGCCGGTCATGACGCGCGCGCTGGTGTTCGTCAGCGACTTGCTGCGCCACTACGGCATCTGGCTGCTGGTGGCGATCGCCGTTGGCGCGGTGCTGTTTGGCCGATGGCTGCGCGATCCGGACCACCAGCGACGCGTGCACCGCTGGCTGCTGACCGTGCCGCTGGCCGGCAAGCTGCTGCGCGGCTTCAATACCGCGCGCTTCACGCGCACGCTCAGCATCCTGACCGCCAGCGCCGTGCCGGTGCTCGATGCGCTGCGCATCTCCGGCGAGGTGGTCAACAACCTGCCGATGCGCGATGCGGTCACCGAAGCGACCGCACGCGTGCGCGAGGGCGCCCCGATCGGCCGTTCGCTGGCGCAGAGCCGGCTGTTCCCGCCGATGACCATCCACCTGATCTCGAGCGGCGAGTCGAGTGGCACGCTCGAGAACATGCTCGAGCGCGCCGCGCTGAACCAGGAGCGCGAGCTGGAGGGCCTGGTGACAGCGCTGACCGGTTTGCTGGGGCCGCTGCTGATCGTCTTGATGGGCCTGTTCGTCATGGGCATCGTATTTGCCATGCTGCTGCC
>JAFEDW010000236.1 GCA_018241455.1 Pseudomonadota bacterium
GGCCTTCGCGATCGTCTGCGCGGGCATCATCATCCTGCGCCGGCGCATGCCCGACCTGCAGCGGCCGTTCCGCACGCCGTGGGTGCCACTGGTGCCGATCCTGGGCGTGATCAGCTGCGTCGTGCTGATGGTGGGCCTGCCGTGGACGACGTGGATCCGGCTCGCGATCTGGCTCGTGCTCGGCTTCGCGATTTACTTCGGCTACGGCCAGAAGCATTCCCGGCTCAACGCCGGGCGCGATCCCGCCTAACCCGTCGGCGTCGGTGATGCGGGCGGCGGCACCGATGCTGGTGCGGGCGTGGCTCCCGGGGGCGCATCCACGAATGCCGCGTTGATGTCGGTCACCAGCTCATCAATAGACCCTTCCCCGTAGCCGACGTGCACCGAGCGGATCTTGCCGGCGCGATCGATGATGATCAGGTGCGGCACCGAAGTGACATCGTAGCGGGCGGCGATCGAGCCAAAGCTGTCCACGACGAGTGTCAGTTTCCAGTCGCGCGCCAGGCGCCGCAGCGCGCTGATCTGGTCCTCCGATTCCCCGTACGGAATGGCGATGACCACGAGCTTGTCCCTGCTGACGTGCTCCTGCAGCGCCTCCAGGTGCGGCAGCTCGGCGCGGCACGGACCACACCAGCTCGCCCAGAAGGTCATCACGACGACCTTGCCCTTCAGTTCACTGAGCCTCAGCCGCTCGTGCGTCACCGCGTTGTAACTGTTGATGTCGGGCGCGTCCATGCCCGGTACGGCCTTGACGTGCCCGGCGTTCGCGATGGCGGCGCAGGCGATCAGCGGAAGGATCAGCCAGAACCGGTTCACGCGCCTGCCCCCTGCTGAAAGGCTGATTGGTGGGTCGGGTGGGGCTCGAACCCACGACCAACGCCTTAAAAGGGCGCTGCTCTACCGACTGAGCTACCGACCCGGTGAGGGGGCGGCATCATAAAGCAAAACGCCCGCTTCCTGCGAAGCGGGCGTTGCTGCCTCCAGGCCGACGAGCGGCACTGGACGGATTGCCTAGAACTTCTGTCCGAACTTGATCCCGAAATTCATCGGCAGGATCGGCACGATGCGCGGGTTCGAGAGGCAGTTCGACGCCGCGCACTCGGCGGTGCGCGCCATTTCGCCGCGCTTGTCGGTCAGGTTGTTGACGAAAGCCTCCAGCGTCCAGTTGTCCTTCGCCGTACCGATCGAGAAATCGAAACTCTCATAGCCCGGCGAATCGCCCACCAGCGCATTCTGCGGCGCCTGGAGGCTGAAGGTCGTCGATCCCTGGTAGACCCCGGACAACTGCACGAAGTTGTCATAGCCGCCGCGGCCGAACTGGTAGCGCGCGGTCGCATTGGCCTTGATCTTCGGGATACCGGGCAGCTGCGTACCGGCGGGCGCACTGAGCTCATCGGGGGTGCAGGTCGCGTTCGGCACGCCGAGCGGCGATGGCTGGCAGAAGTCGGTGGTCGTATTGGCCTTCACGTACGTGCCCGACAGCGACAGGTTCAGGTTGTTCGTGGCCAGCCAGTTGATCTCCGATTCGAAGCCTTCGGTTCTCGCGTTGCCGGCGTTGACCATCGAGGTGATGCCGTTCTGGCCCTGGATGGCCACCGTCACGCCCTTCCAGTCTTCGTGGAAGATGGCGCCGTTGAAGCGCACGGTATTGCCGGCCCAGGCAGTCTTCCAACCCACCTCGTAGTTGGTCAGCGTGTCGGCCTTCCACGTTTTCGCCTGCGGGCGCCGGTTGTTGCCGCCCGGCCGGTAACCGGTGGAATAGGTCGCGTAGACCATCCGGTTCGGTTCGAACTGGTAGGTCATGTTGACGCGGTGCGTCTCGCCCGACTCCTTCACGCGGCTGTCGGTGTTGATGCAGGGCCGGGTGGATCCGGCGGGCGCATCCTCGAAGCAGATGTGCGTGCCGCTGGCGCTCGGCAGGTTCGGGCCGTAGCCGAAGAATCCGTACAGCGTGTTGTCGGTGCGGAATTCACGGACGCCGGCGCTCATCTTGAATTTGCTGGTGAAGTCGTGTGTCACATCGGCGAACACCGCCGCGTCCTTGTCGGTGCGCAGCTGGTCCGACAGGTACAGGATGCCCGGGTTGCGGGGCACCGACCAATAGTCGGAGAGCCCGTCGACGCGGAACTCGGCGCGAATCGCATCCGTCTGCTTCTGGTAGAAGGCGCCGGCGATCAGCCGCCACGGCAGGTCGGCCGGCGTGCTGATGCGGAACTCGTGGCTGAGCTTGGTGTAGTCGTCGTGGTTCTGCACGTACTGCGTCGGGTCGGCCAGCACCGGATTGGGATCGGAATTGTTGAGGTTCGGATTGTCCTGGTGACCGACTTCCGGCAGGTAGGTGTAGCAGAAGTGCCAGCAGTAGTCGTACTGCACCGTGTACAGCGCATAGTCGTACTGGTTGTCGACGTGGCGCGTGAACCAGCTGCCGGTATAGGTCACGTCGAGGTTGGAGATCTTGCCGGTCACCGTCAGCGCCGACTGCGTCCACTTGTCGTTGTTGTAGGTGGGCTTCATGTCATAGACATTGAGGTCGCCGACCTTCGGATCGAAGCTGTTGTCGCCCGCCGCGTTCTGCGTCTGCTGCATGACGGTCGGCAGCACGGTCCAGTTGTCATTGAGATCGAGCTTCAACGCCGCGCGGCCGCCATAGCTCTCGACGCCGTTGAAATTCTTCTCGACCAGCGAATTGTTGTTGACGTCGATCGGATGCGGATTGGCGTACAGGTTCGAGTAATCGGTACTCGTGTAGTGAATGGTCCACAGCCACGGGCGCTCGGCCGTCGGCGTGAAATCCCAGGTGCCACCGGACGGCCGGTTGTAGTGCAGCGTCTTCGGCACGTTGTTGATGTAGCCGCCCTGCTTGTCATAGAAACCCACCAGACGGATCGCGGCGTGGTCTCCGGCCGGCAGGTTCACGAAACCTTCGAAGGTTCCGCCCGCATCGCCCTTCGCAAACGCGGTGCCCTTGACGTTGTAACCGGCCTCGAACTTGGTCGGGTCCGGCTTGTTCGTGATGATGCGCAGCGTGCCCGCCATCGAACTCGCGCCGTACAGCGTGCCCTGCGGGCCGGCCAGGCCCTCGACGCGCTGGATGTCGTACATGTGCACGTCGAGCACGCCCGAGATGGTCGTGACCGGTGTTTCGTCGAGGTACACGCCAGTCGACGGCGCGGGGCCGGCGTGCAGGTTCGAATAGCCGGCCGACACGCCGCGGAAATAAATCTGCGACTGGCCAGGGCCCAAGGTCTGGAACGACATGCTCGGCATGAACTTGGCGTAGTCGACGAAGTTCGCGACCTGCAGTTGCTCGAGCTTCTCGCCGCCGAGCACCTGGATGCTGATCGGCACCTTCTGCACGTCTTCGACGCGCTTCTGCGCGGTAACGATGATTTCCTCGAGCCCCGCACCGGTTTCGGTCTGTTGCGCGTAGGCCACACTGCCGTAGGCCAAGGCGGCGGTGGCCAATGGCATGCCCGCCCAATTGGCTGCAGTTCTACGCAGTTTGCGCTTGCGACTACGGGTCATTGAAGCTCCCCTCGAATCGTTGGTTTTGGTACAGGCCCCTGCGCGGAGTGTATGCCACGCCGCGGCAAAATC
>JAFEDW010000237.1 GCA_018241455.1 Pseudomonadota bacterium
GTCCGGATTGGAAGTCGGTTTGACCGCGCTGGTCGTGCCGCAAGCCGCCAGCACGGCGGCGAGCAGCAGGCTCGCGCCGCAAATATATTGCTTCATGATCATCCCCTTGTTGTTCTCTTGCGTCCACCAGCAGCAGACGCGGCAAGTACGCGTTCAAACGTACTCCGCCGTACAGAGGACCTGCAAATCCGGAATTGGGCTCAGTTTACTAGACGGATCTCAGGGGTAGGCCGGGCGGGCCGCGCGTTGCCGCCGACACAACCCGCTCGGTCAGTTCAGGGGGGCAAACCAGCAGGTCGGGCATGTAGGTATTGGCCTGGTTGTAGCGCAGCGCGCTGCCGTCGAGCCGCGACACATGGAGCCCGGCCGCCTGCGCGACGGCGACCGGCGCGCAGCTGTCCCATTCGTACTGGCCGCCGGAGTGCACGTAGATGTCGGCCTCGCCGCGCACCACGGCCATGATCTTCGCGCCGGCCGAACCCATGGGTACCAGTTCGGCGCCGAGCGCCGCTGCGACGGCAGTCGCTTCGGCCGCGGGGCGCGTGCGGCTGACCACGAGGCGCAGCTTGCCGTTGTGCGTCGGGCGCGCGAGCGTGTCATCGCTGGTGAGCGTCAGCGGCAGGCCGGGCAGTGCGACCGCGCCAACCGTGGCGACGCCGTCGATCGCCAGCGCCACGTGCACGGCCCAGTCGGCGCGGCCTTCGCCGTACTCGCGCGTGCCATCGAGCGGATCGATGATCCACACGCGCCGCGCGCCGAGCCGCGCGGTGCTGTCCTGTTCTTCTTCCGACAGCAGCGCATCGGCCGGACGGTGCGTGCGCAGCGTCTCGATGATGAAGCGGTTGGCGAGCTCGTCGCCGAGCTTGCCGAGCGGCTTGCCGATCAGCAGGCCTGAAGCCCGCAGCTCGATCAGCAGTCGGCCGGCGTGTTCGGCGA
Organism: Pseudomonadota bacterium; assembly: GCA_018241455.1. GTDB lineage: Bacteria > Pseudomonadota > Gammaproteobacteria > Steroidobacterales > Steroidobacteraceae > FEN-1191. The sequence continues at coordinate 937 of JAFEDW010000237.1, forward strand.
TCTGCCGCGCGAGCTCGACGTCAGTCGTGACCTCGCTCATGCGATCAGCCGGCTGACGATCAGCTCGGCCGCCTGTTCCGGCGTGAGCTTGGCCGTGTCGATGCGGATCTCGGGCGCGGTCGGCGGCTCGTACGGCGAATCGATGCCGGTGAAATTCTTCAGCTGTCCGGCGCGCGCCTTCTTGTACAGGCCCTTGACGTCGCGTGTCTCGGCGGCCTCGAGCGTCGTGTCGATGTGGATCTCGAAGAATTCGCCCGGCGCGATCATCTGCCGCACCATCGCCCGCTCGGCGCGGAATGGCGAGATGAACGCGGTGATGACGATCAGGCCGGCATCCGTCATCAGCTTCGCCACTTCGCCGACGCGGCGGATGTTCTCGACGCGGTCGGCGTCCGAGAACCCCAGGTCGCGGTTGAGGCCGTGGCGCACGTTGTCGCCGTCGAGCAGGAAGGTATGGCGGTTCATGCGCGCCAGCTGCTTCTCGACCAGGTTCGCGATCGTCGACTTGCCGGCGCCCGACAGACCCGTGAACCACAGCACCGCGGGCTTCTGGTTCTTGAGCCGCGCGTGCACCTCGCGCGTGACATCGAGTTGCTGCCAGTGGATGTTGGCGGCGCGGCGCAACGCGAAATGCAACAACCCCGCCGCGACGGTGGCGTTGTTGAGCTTGTCGATCAATATGAATCCGCCCAGATCGCGGCTCTGCTCGTAGGGCTCGAACACCAGCGGCTGGTCGGTGGAGATGTTCGCGACGCCGATCGCGTTGAGCTCGAGCGTGCGCGCCGCCAGGTGCTCGAGCGTATTCACGTTGACCTGGTACTTCGGCGCCTGCACCTGCGCCGTCACGGTCTGCGTGCCGAGCTTCAGCCAGTAGGTGCGCCCGGGCAGCATCTCCTCATCGGCCATCCACACCAGCGTGGCTTCGAACTGGCCGGCGGCCTCGGGCGGATCGTTGGCCGCGGCAATGACGCAACCGCGCGAACAATCGACTTCGCTCGAGAAACACAGCGTCACCGATTGCCCGGCGACCGCCTCGGCGGGCTCGCCATCGAGCGTCACGATGCGGCTGATCGTCGTCGTCTTGCCGCCCGGCAGTACCCGCACGGCATCACCGGGATGCACACGTCCCGAGCTGATGAGGCCCGCGTAGCCGCGGAAATCGAGGTTCGGGCGATTGACCCATTGCACCGGCATGCGGAACGGCCGCTGCTGGTCGGCGTCGGTCTCCAGCGGCACGGTCTCGAGGTGTTCGATCAGCGCCGGGCCGCGATACCATGGCGTGCGCTCCGAACGGCTGGTGATGTTGTCGCCCTGCAGCCCGGAAATCGGAATCGCCGTGAACTCATCGATGCCGATGCGCGTGGCGAATTCGCGGTAGTCGCCCACGATCTCATCGAACCGCGCCTGGTCGTAGTCGACGAGGTCGAGCTTGTTGACCGCGAGCACGATGTTGCGGATGCCGAGCAGGTGCACCAGGTAACTGTGCCGGCGCGTCTGCGTCAGCACCCCCAAGCGCGCATCGACGAGGATCACCGCCAGCTCCGCGGTCGAGGCGCCGGTGACCATGTTGCGCGTGTACTGCTCGTGGCCCGGCGTATCGGCGACGATGAACTTGCGTTTCTCGGTGGCGAAGAAGCGGTAGGCCACGTCGATCGTGATGCCCTGCTCGCGCTCGGCGGCCAGCCCGTCGACCAGCAGCGCGAAGTCGAGGTTCTGCCCCTGCGTGCCGATGCGCGCGCTGTCGGCCTCGAGCGCGGCGAGCTGGTCCTCGAAGATCATCTTCGAGTCGTACAGCAGGCGGCCGATCAGCGTCGACTTGCCGTCATCGACGCTGCCGCAGGTGATGAAACGCAGCAGCGACTTGTGCTGGTGCGCCTCGAGATAGGCGTTGATGTCGGCGGCCGCGAGCGCGGAGGCCTGGTAGGAGCCGGGCGGGCTCAAAAGTAGCCCTCCTGCTTCTTCTTTTCCATGCTCGCCGGCTGGTCGCGGTCGATCGCGCGTCCCTGGCGCTCCGAGGTCGTCGTCAGCAGCATCTCGCGGATGATGTCGGGCACCGTGGCCGCCGTGCTCTCGACCGCGCCGGTCAAGGGATAACACCCCAGCGTGCGGAAGCGGATCGAACGCGTGACGGGCGCTTCGCCGGCGGCGAGTGGAAAGCGTTCGTCATCGACCATCAGCAGCAGCCCGTCGCGCTGCACCGTGGGCCGAGGCGCAGCCATGTACAGCGGCACGATCTGGATGTTCTCCAGGTGGATGTACTGCCACACATCCAGCTCGGTCCAGTTCGACAGCGGGAAAACGCGGATGCTCTCGCCGCGCGCCTTGCGTGCGTTATAGAGCCGCCACAATTCGGGGCGCTGCCGCTTCGGATCCCAGCGGTGATGGGCGGCGCGGAAACTGAAGATGCGTTCCTTCGCGCGGCTCGCTTCCTCGTCGCGCCGCGCGCCGCCGAAGGCCGCGTCGAACCCGTACTGGTCGAGCGCCTGCTTCAGTCCCTCGGTCTTCCACAGGTCGGTGTGGAGCGAGCCGTGGTCGAAGGGATTGATGCCGCGCTTCTTGGCATCCGGATTCTGGTAGACGATGAGCTGGATGCCGGGCGTCGCGGCCACCTGGTCGCGCAGCGCATACATGTCGCGGAATTTCCACGTCGTG
>JAFEDW010000238.1 GCA_018241455.1 Pseudomonadota bacterium
CCGGGCAGGAAATCGAAGGCCTGCTTCCAGCCGAACTCGAGCCCATGCAGCGACTTGCCGCTGCCCTGGCTCGGCCCGCTGATACCCACGCAGCGGTTGCGCACGACGCCGTCCTGGTCCGGCAGGTCGCAGCGCGTGGTGCCCGCCTGCGCGATGAAGCTGGCGACATCTACGTAGAAGGCCGCGATGCTCAGCATGCTCGAACGCCCCATGTAGTACTCGAGCGAGAGGTCGTAGTTCGTCGAACGCCACGGATCGAGATTCGGGTTGCCACCCTGCTGGCCTCCGTAGACCGCGAATACGGCGGGCGGGCCGGCGGGGAACGCGTAGTTCAAGGTCAGGCCGCCGCCCCACTGGTCCAGGTCGAGCAACTGCATGTTCTTCGAGAACGCGGCGCGCAGCTTCAGTTTGCTGTTCAGGTCGACGAACAGATTGGCCACCGGCAGCACGTCGGTGAAGCTGCGGTCGGTATGGATGATGCCGCCGTCGTGCGGGTTGACGTAGTAGGCGACCGGATCGGGGCTGACGCTGTGCTGGTCGATGCCCAGCTGCGTGCGGATCAGCTTGAAGCCGACGTTCGCGCCGAACCGATGGTCGCTGCCGCCGCTGAAATTGGCCTGCAGGTAGCCCGTGGTCTGGCGCACCTTGACTTTCCACGTGCCGGCCGGGTCATGATCGCGGATCTCGCCCGGGTACAACGCATTCTGGAACGCCAGCACGTCGTCCATGATCTTCGGATCGAGCGCGTTGACGGCGATGCCCTGCACGTCGGCGAGGTGGTTATACAGCCGGGTATTGTTCGCGATCATCGCGCCCAGCTGGCTCGGGTTCAGGCCGACCAGCGGATTGGCGCGGTAGTAGCCGGTGACCGGATCCCCGGCCTTGCAGGCGCCAGCAATGCCCTGGCCATCGAGCACGATGTCGCCCGCCTTGTAGTGCTGGTAGCACCCATCGGGAACCGGGATGCGAGTCGACAGGTCTTCTTCGCCCGTCAGCGGATCGACCGGATTGTAGTACGCGAGCCCGGCGTAGACCGGCGCGATCAGCGCGAAGTTCTCGTTGTCCGCGGTGCGATTGCCCTGGCGCAGACCGAAGTCGAGGCGCAGGTTACGGTCGGTGAACCTGTAGTGGCCGTCGGCGCGCAGCACGTCCATCGTTGCGCTGCGGTCGTAGTCGCCTTCCGACGTGACGGTCTTCAGCGCGTAGGCGTTCGGATTCTGCATCGTGGCCAGCAACGCCGGCGGCAAGCTGATGCCGAGGTGATCGCCGCTGAAGTTGATCGTGGCCGGCACGGTATTCGGCGCAATGCCGTAGGGATTGAACACGCGCGGGCCGTCGGGTGTCGCGTACGCATAGTTGTTCGGGTTCGCCGGATCCTGCGGCGCATCGACCGGATCGTTCTTCCAGATCGTTCCATCCGACAACGCGTACTGCAGGTAGCTTTCCATGTGCAACGCACTCGCGCTCGCATGGATGGCGCGCACTTCACCGGTGAACGGCCCGCCGTTGTCGTAGCTCAACTGCAGGTTGAAGTTGCGCGACTGCGTCTTGGTGACGTTGTCATCGGAATAGGTTTCGATATCGCCGATGTAGAACTGGCGGCTGGACGTGACGTAGAAGTCGGCGAGCGGTGCACCGCTGTCGGCGCCGTTGTAGCCGTCGTACACCTGCACGCCGGTGTTGCGTGAGGTCAACGGAATGAAGCTGGCGCCATCCCAGTTCGCGGAGTTGAGCTGGTAGCCGGTCTGGCGGTCGTAGCTCTTCTGGTTGGTGTAGAACATGTCGGAGAGCAGCTTGAAACCGCTCCCCAGGTCGGCCTGCAGCGAGAGGTTGAAGCCCAGCCGCTTCTTCTCGATCTGCTCGTCGATCGCCGCGTAGTCGGCGGTGTTGTAGAACACGCCGTTGGCCTTGCCGTCGCCGTTGACGTCGACATCGCAACCGTGGCCGTCGCTGGAGGTATCGAAGTAGTGCGTCGGATCGTCGGGATTGCCGCCGTAGATGCAGTTTGCCGGGTGCAGCATCGTGATGCCCGAAGGAAGCGGGCCACCATTAAAAGCACCGAGAAATCCCGTATCTCCCACGGTGTTGTCCGAGCTCTCGCTCACCAGCTCGCCGCTGTACTGGCCCATGCCATCGAACGAGTGCTCCAGCGTGACGTCCGAATACGCGGCCGAAGCCACGATGCCCCAGCGATCGGCATGGTAGCCGATCAGCGTGTCGAGCTCCGGCTGGTACTTGTCGGTCTGGCTGCCGTGCAGCGCGGAGGCGGCACCCGCCACGGTCCAGCCCTGCTGCAGGTCGAAGGGCCGGCGTGTCTTCAGGTTGATCGTGCCGGTGATGCCGGCATTCAGCAGGTTGGCCGTGGGCGACTTGTTGACGTCGGCGCCCGAGAACAGCTGCGAGGGAATGTCGCCGAAGTCAGGCTGCACGCTGACGATCGAGCCGGCGGTCAGGAACGCCTCGCCGTTCAGCAGCGTGCCGACTTCCGGCAGGCCGCGGACATTGACCGAGGTGCCTTCGCCGCCTTCGCGGTTGATCTGCACGCCGGTGATGCGCTGCAGGGAGTCGGCGATGGTCGTGTCGGGCAGCTTGCCGATGTCCTCGGCGGAGATGCTGTCCTGGATCATGTCGGCATTGCGCTTCAGCTCGACCGAACGCTGCTCGGAGGCGCGCACGCCGGTGACCACGACCTCCTCGAGTGTGCCCGTGTCGGCCGCCGGTGTTGGCGCCGGCGCGGCGGCGTATGCGCTGGTGCCCGATACCACTGCCGATATCGCCAGCAGGCATGCGGCCTGGTACAGCCTCTTGATTTCAATCATTGCAGTTCTCCCCTCTATCAAATACCTGGCAAATACCTGGACTTGTCGAATCCCGTGTGGCGCGGCTATTTCGACAGCGGTGCGACCAGCACTTCCATCTGCCATTTCTCGGTGACGTGGTCGAGGTGGCATTGGTAGCCGTAGAACGTGCCATCGAACACGTGCTGGAACAGGCAGGCCCGCTCGCCGGTCTCGACTGGATTGTTGGCCACCGGTTCGAATTCGCCGTCGGGCGCCCTGGCATGGAACACCTTGACCTGCCAGTCGCCGCGATGCGCATCGTCGTAACGGTTCGGATACACCTCGGTGGCGAGGTAATAGATGCCCTTGCCATCCGCCCCACCCTTCGGCAGGTACAGCAACGTCGGCGCGGCCACGGTCTCGACCGAGTGCATTAACAATTTCTCCGGCGCCCGATCGAGCGCCGCCACCGAATCGGCGCTGCGGCTGGCGATGTCGAAGTAGTCGTTGTCGTTGCCGCGGTACCAGGTGAGGAAGAATCGCCCGCTGACCGGATCACGGAACAGGTTCGGATTCTGGTTGCGCTCCTGCTGCACCGGCTGCACCAGGTTCTTGATCTCGGTGAGCTTGAGGCCGTCCTCCGAGGTCGCGAGCACGATGCGGCTCGAGGGCGTGTCGTAGTCACGCGTAATCGCGAAGTACAGCGTGTCGGGATGCTGCGGATCGGCGTGCTGCAGCACCGACGGCCAGCGCGCATTCAGCCACAGCGGGTTGTGCTCGTACTTGGTCCAGTGCACCAGGTCGT
>JAFEDW010000239.1 GCA_018241455.1 Pseudomonadota bacterium
CGCGCCGCTCGCTTTCGATCTGGCCGAACGCCTGCAGACGCCCGTCCTCGTCCTGTCAGACATCGACATTGGCATGAACGACTGGATGTGCCCGGAACTCAAGTGGGACGACAGCTACGTGCCCGACCGTGGCAAGGTGCTCGACGAGGCGGAGCTCGCGAAGATCGACAAGTTCTGGCGCTACTACGACCACGACGACGACGGCATCCCGCAACGCACGATCCCGGGCGTCAGCTCGAAGGGCGCGTATTTCGCGCGTGGCTCGGGCCACAACCAGTACGGCGCCTACACCGAGGACGCGCGCGAGTACCAGGTGGTCGTCGACCGCTTGCGCAAGAAGTGGATCACCGCCGCGCGGCTGGTGCCGAAGGCGATCATCGAGACCGGGCACAGCACCGAGCTGGCGGTCGTCACCGTCGGCAGCGGCGATGCGCCGGCGCGCGAGGCCATCGCGCGCCTGCGCGACCGCGGCGTGAAACTCGACTACATGCGCGTGCGTGGCTTCCCGTTCGGCGAGGAAGTCGAACAGTTCCTGAACGCGCACGAGCTGAACTTCATCGTCGAACAGAACCGCGACGCGCAACTGCGCTCGCTGCTGACCCTGGAGACCGGCGTGGCCAAGAACCGCATGCGCTCGATCCTGCATTACAACGGGCTGCCGCTCGCGGCCAGCTATGTCATCGACGGCATCATGGCCGCGGTGCAGGAACAGGCGCGCCCGGCCGCGCAACTGGTGCGGCCATGAGCTTCATGCCCAAGCCGAAGGTCGCGCACCCCGACCTGCCGAAGAACGCGCGCGGACTGACGCGGCGCGACTACGAAGGCTCCAATTCCACGCTGTGCGCCGGTTGCGGGCACGACTCGATCACCGCGGCGATCGTCGAGGCCTGCTGGGCCAACGACCTCGAGCCGCGCACGCTGGTGAAGCTCTCGGGCATCGGCTGCTCATCGAAGACCACCGCGTACTTCGTCAGCGGCTCGCACGGCTTCAACTCGGTGCACGGCCGCATGCCCTCGGTCGCGACCGGCGCCAACGCGGCCAACCGCAAGCTCAACTACATCGGCATCTCGGGCGACGGCGACACGCTGTCGATCGGCCTCGGGCAGTTCATCCACGCGATCCGCCGCAACCTCAACATGGTGTACATCATCGAGAACAACGGCGTGTACGGCCTGACCAAGGGGCAGTTCTCGGCCTCGGCGGATATCGGTTCCAGGGCCAAGAAGGGCGAAGTGAACAACCAGGCGCCGATCGATCCGGTGCAGCTGGCGCTCACGCTCGGTGCCTCGTTCGTGGCGCGCAGTTTCTCCGGCGACAAGGCGCAACTGGTGCCGCTGATCCAGGCGGCGATGCATCACAACGGTTTTGCGTTGATCGACGTGCTCTCGCCCTGCGTCACCTTCAATGACCACGAAGGTTCGACCAAGAGCTACGAGTACTCGCGCGAGCACTATGAGGAAGCGGTGCACGCCGACTTCGTCGCGCCGGCCGCGCAGATCAGCGTGCAGTACGCGGCCGGCGAGGCCGTGCCGGTGACGATGCACGACGGCAGCCGCATCGTGCTGCGCAAGGTCGACGCGGACTACGACCCGACCGACCGTGGCGCCGCGCTGGCGCGCATCCGCGAGCGGCTGCGCTCGCAGGAATACCTCACCGGGCTGCTGCACATCAGCACCACGCAGTCGGAATTCCACGAGCAGAACGCCACGCCCGACGTGCCGCTGAATCAGATCCCGTTCGCGACGCTGAATCCGGGTTCGGCGGCGCTGGCGAAGATCATGGCGCGCTATCGATAGGTGAGCGCTGGCCGCCGGTGGCTGCTGTCACTCGGTGCCGCGATCGCGGCATGGCCGCAGGCGAGCGTGCATGCCGATGCGCCGCCGCACTACCTGTCGGTCGCGAGCTGTGGCCTGCGCCCGGGTGACGCAGCGCGCTGGCATGCCGATCATCGGCTCGATGAAGCCGCGGCGCTGTGGTCGCGCGGCGCCTCGCTGCACGAGGCGGTCGAGCGCACCGGGTACGTGGCGGGCGCAGTCTCCGGCATTCATATCGAGAACCTGGATGCGGCACAACGCCCGGCGCTCGGCGCATCGACGTGCCGCGCCTTGCGCGACGATGCGTTGCGTGATTCGGGCAGCTTCGAGCGTGGCGGCGATGCGTGGATCGTCCTGGCCGCGCCGGTTGCGTTGCCGGCTGCCGGCGATGCAGCCCGCGTCGGCGCGCAGGCGCTCGAGCTCGTGAATCGGCTGCGTCGATCGCCGCAGCGCTGCGGCGCGCGCCTCATGCCGGCGGCCGATCCGCTGCGCCTGTCGGACCGGCTCGCCGAGGCTGCTGCCGGGCACGCCCGCGACATGGCGCGGCAGCACTATTTCGAGCACCAGGACCGAAGCGGACATACGCCGGCCGATCGCGTGCGGGCGACCGGCTACCGCGACCGCCGCGTGGGCGAGAACATCGCCCGGGGCCGGTTGTCGACCGAGGATGCCATCGCCGGCTGGCGGACAAGCCCCGGGCATTGCGAGAACCTGATGGATCCGGAGTTCACGGAAATGGGCATCGCGTATGCGAGCGAGCCCGGGACTGGCGGCGAAGTGTACTGGGTGCAGGTGCTGGCGGCGCCGCGCTAGCCGCCGGGCGCGCCGGTTTGCGCCGCTGCCGCTGAATCACTAGACTCTCGGCCCTTCGCCAACCTCTCGGAGTAGTGCAAGTGGGCAAGGGTGATCGCAAGACGCGGCGTGGCAAGATCTACGCGGGTTCATTCGGCAAGTCACGCCCGAAGAACCCGGCCAAGCACAAGGCGAAGAACGCACCGGCCAAGGCGAGAACCGCGACCCGTAAGTGACCGGGCCTGCCAAGGGGCTGTTCGCCGCGCGCCAGGGCCGTGCGGCTGCCATGCCCTTCATCATGCTGGCCTCGCTGATCGACATGATCTCGATCGGCCTGATCATCCCGGTGCTGCCGGCGCTGGTAGGCAGCTTCACCCACTCGCAGACCGAACAGGCGCATTGGTACGTGCTGGTGGCGGGCACGTTCGGCCTGGCGAACTTCTTCGGCTCGCCGATCCTGGGCGCGCTGTCGGACAGCTTCGGTCGCCGGCCGGTGCTGCTGATCGGCTTCTGCGGCCTGATGTTCAGCTTCTTTGCGACCGCGTTCGCGCCGACGCTGCACGTGCTGGTCGGCATCCGCCTCGTGGCGGGCGCCATGCAGGCCAATATTTCGGTCTGCAACGCCTACGTCGCCGACATCACGCCGCCCGAAGAGCGTGCGCGACGCTTCGGCATGCTGGGCGCCATGTTCGGCATTGGCTTCGTACTGGGTCCGGTGATCGGCGGCGTGCTCGGCGAGATCAACCTGCGGCTGCCGTTCATCGTCGCCGGCTCGATGGCGGTGCTCAACCTGCTGTACGGGTTTTTCGTGCTGCCGGAATCGCTACCGGTCGCGCGTCGCCGCGGCTTCCAGTGGAGCAACACCAATCCATTCCGCTCGCTCTACGGCCTGACGCAGCTCAAAGGGGCCGGGTCATTGGTCGGTACCGTGGCCTGCGCAGGCCTGGCGCAATTCCTGCTGTACACGAGCT
>JAFEDW010000023.1 GCA_018241455.1 Pseudomonadota bacterium
CGCCGGTGGATGGCACGATCGAGGCGCTGCCGTATCGGCTGGGCGAGCGGCCGGTGCTGGGCGCACCGGTCGTCATCATGCTCGCCGCCGGCATGCCGTACGCGCGCGTGTATATTCCCGAGCCACAGCGCGCATCGTTGCGCGCCGGACAGTCGCTCAGCGTGCACGTCGATGGCGTGGCCAAGCCGTTCACCGGCACGCTGCGCTACATCGCCGGCGAGGCGAGCTTCACGCCGTACTTCGCGCTGACGCAGCGCGACCGCAGCCGCCTGGCGTATCTCGCCGAGATCGACCTGCCCGATCCAGCGGCGCGCGATCTGCCGGTCGGCGTGCCGGTCGAGGTGCCGCTGGACCAGGCGCCGTGAGCGCTGCGGCAGGCGCGGCGGCAAGCGCGGCATCGAGCGCTGCCGATGCGGCGATCGAGGCGCACGGGCTGACGCGGCGGTTCGGCGATGTCGTCGCGGTCGACCATGCCGAGCTGTCGATTCCGCGCGGCCAGATCTACGGTTTCCTCGGACCCAACGGCTCGGGCAAGTCGACGACCATCCGCATGTTGTGCGGCTTGATCCGCCCGACCAGCGGCACGATCCGCGTGCTCGGGCTCGACATCCCGCGCCAATCCGAATCGCTGCGCACGCTGATCGGCTACATGACGCAGCGCTTTTCGCTGTGGGAAGACCTGAGCGCGCGCGAGAACCTCACCTTCATCGCCAACATCTACACGCTGGAGCGGCACCACGCCGCGCGGCGCATTGCAGCCGCGATCGAGGAGTATCGGTTGGCGGAGTTCCTCGATCGTCCGGCCGGCACGTTGAGCGGCGGGCAGAAGCAGCGCCTCGCGCTGGCGGCCGCCACGCTCCATGAGCCGCCGCTGCTGATGCTCGATGAGCCGACCAGCGCGGTCGATCCGCAGAGCCGGCGTGATTTCTGGGAGGGCCTGTTCGCGCTCGCCGCGCGCGGCACGACGATCCTGGTGTCGACGCATTACATGGACGAGGCCGAGCGCTGCCACGAACTCGCCATCTTCGATCTCGGCCATATCGTCGCCAGGGGATCGCCGCAGCAGCTGATGCGCGAGCTGCCGCTGCAGGTCATCGAGATCGAGACCGAGGACACGACCGGTGCGCGCGCCGCGCTGCGCGGGCTGGCCTCGCTCCGTTCGCTCGCGCAGCTTGGGTTGCGGCTGCACGCGCTGCTGGCGCCGGAAGAGACCGACGCGGTGGCGCGCGTCGAGCGACTGCTGGCGGAGCATGGCGTGCGGGCCAGCGTGCGGCACGCTGCGGCGAGCCTCGAAGATGTGTTTGTCGGCGCGACACTCCCGCGCGCTGGCGCGAGCCGCTGAATGCTGCCCGCCGCACTGCGCCGCACGCGCGCGATCGCCGTCAAGGAGCTGCGGCAGATGTCGCGCGACCGGCTGACGCTGGCGATGGTCGTCGGCATTCCGCTGCTGCAGATGATGATCTTCGGCTACGGCATCAATTACGACGTGCGGCACATTCGTGCCGGCGTCGTCGACCTGGCCAACACTCAGGCCTCGCGCTCGCTGGTGGCCGACATCGGCTCGAGCCAGGTCGTCGATTTCGTCGCGCATCCGGCCGGGGCCGATGAATTGCGCCAGATGATCATCAGCGGCACGGTGCACGCCGGCCTGTATATCCCGCCGGATTTCGAGCGTCGGCGGCTCGATGCCTCGCGCCCGGTGGCGCAGGTGATCGTCGATGGCACGCGGCCCGGCGTCGATACCGCCGTGCGCGCGATCACCGACGCGCCGTTGCCGGGGCGCGCAGGCCTGGTGGCGCGCGCGACGCCGGCGATCGAAGTGCTGACCGAGTTCAATCCGGAGCGGCGTACGGCCGTGCAGGTCGTGCCGGCGCTGATCGGCGTGATCCTCAGCATGACGATGGTGATCTTCACGGCGATCGCGCTGGTGCGCGAGCGCGAACGCGGCAACCTCGAGCTGCTGATCACGACGCCGGTGCGGTCGCTTGAGCTGATGGTTGGCAAGATCCTGCCGTACATCGGAGTCGGGCTGGTGCAAACCACGCTGGTGCTGCTGGTCGGCGTGCTGTTGTTCAACGTGCCGATCAACGGGAGCCTGTTCGACTTGTACGTCGGCGCGGCGCTGTTCATCGCCGCGACGCTCGGCCTCGGGCTCGTGATCTCGACGGCGGCCACTACGCAGTTCCAGGCCATGCAACTCGGTTTCTTCACGCTGTTGCCGTCGATCCTGCTGTCCGGGTTTGCATTCCCGTTCGAGGGCAGCCCGGTGGTGGTGCAGTACATCGCACAGGCGCTGCCGCTGACGCATTTCGTCGAAATACTGCGCGGCGTGATCCTGCGCGGCGCCAGCTTGAGCGACCTGTGGTGGCCGGTGACGAAACTCGCGATCTTCGTCGTGCTGGCCATGGCCGTGGCCGTGGCGCGGTTCCGCAAGCGGCTGGACTAGGCCCTTGAATCTCGATGGGCGCGAGGGCAAGGCCGGCTGTCCTAAAGTGACGTAGCATTGTGTTTTCAAAGGCTTGCGGGAATGGCTGTCGGGCCTTAAAGTGCTGCGGTTTTACCCGCAACACGTGCCCAGGCCATGAGTTCCCGAGATCCCAGTTCCTGGGTCGTCCATAAATTCGGTGGTTCCAGCGTCGCCGACGCTGCGTGCTTCGCGCGCGTCGCCGACATCATCGAGTCGCAATCGAGCGTGCGGGTCGCGGTCGTGCTGTCGGCCTGCCGGGGCGTCACCGATGCGCTGCTGCAGCTGGTGCTGCGAGCCGAAAAGCAGGACGAGTCCTGGCGCGCGCAGCTCGCCGCGCTCCGCGAGCGCCACGCGGACCTGGCCGTGGAGCTGCTGCCGAAAGCAGAAGCGGCCGAGTACGCGGCCGAGTTCGATCGCGACGTGGTCGATCTCGACGGAGTGCTGCGCACGACCCAGGTGATGCGCACCGCGGGCCAGCACGTGCGCGACAAGGTGTCCGGTTACGGCGAGATCTGGTCGACGCGGCTGTTCTGGCGTTACCTGAAACAGCGCGGCCAGCGCGCCGGGTTGCAGTGGATCGACGCGCGCAGCTGCATCGTGGCGGAGTGGGGGCCGCTGGGCCCGTCCATCCAATGGGAGACCTCGACCTCGCGGCTGCGCGCGCTGTTGGCGCCCGATGCCGCGACGCTGGTCATCACCGGATATATCGCCAGCGACGCGGCCGGCATCCAGACCACGCTCGGGCGCAACGGCAGCGATTTCTCGGCATCGATCTTCGGCGCGCTGCTGGCGGCCAGCGAGATCCACATCTGGACGGACGTCGACGGCGTGCTGTCGGCCGATCCGCGCCGCGTGCCGGATGCGCAGATCATCGGCGCGTTGTCGTACAACGAAGCCATGGAGCTGGCGTATTTCGGCGCCAAGGTGATCCATCCGCAGACGATGGCGCCGGCCGTGGGCCGCGACATCCCGATCTGGATCCGCAATACCTTCGCGCCGCAAAAGCCGGGCACGCTGATCTGCGCGCAGCCGCAATCGACGCAGCCGGTCAAGGGCATCACCAGCATCGACGATGTGGCGCTCGTGAACCTCGAGGGCGCCGGCATGATCGGCGTGCCGGGCACGGCGCACCGCCTGTTCGGTGCGCTGCGCGAAGAGAACATCTCCGTCATCCTGATCTCGCAGGGCAGCTCCGAGCATTCGATCTGCTGCGCGATCCCGGCGGCGCAATCGGCGCGCGCAATCGCCGTGCTGCAGCGCGCGTTCGCGCGCGAGTTGGCCGAAGGGCAGATCCAGAGCGTCGATGTCACCGGTGCGCTGGCGATCCTCGCCGTGGTCGGCGATGGCATGGCCGGCATGCCCGGCGTGGCCGGCAAGGTGTTCAACGCGCTCGGCACCGCCAACGTCAACGTGCGCGCGATCGCGCAGGGCGCATCGGAGCGCAACATTTCGGTCGTCGTCGACGGCAGCCAGGCGACGCGCGCGCTGCGCGCGGTGCACGCCGGGTTCTATCTCTCGCCGCACACGCTGTCGATCGGGGTGATCGGGCCGGGCACGGTCGGCAAGGTGCTGCTGGACCAGCTCGCCAGCCAGCACGAGCGGCTGGCGCGGCAGTTCAACATCGACCTGCGCGTGCGCGGCATCATGAGTTCGAAGTCGATGACGCTGGCCGAGCAGAGCATTCCGCTCGAGCGCTGGCGCGATGCGATCGCGCAGGGCGCCATGCCGGCGGACTACGCCAAGTTCTACGCGCACCTCAAGGTCGATCACCTGCCGCACACGGTGATCATCGACTGTACCGCCAGCCAGGACGCCGCCAGCCGCTACCACGACTGGATGGCCGCGGGCGTGCACGTGATCACGCCGAACAAGAAGGCCAACAGCGGCCCGCTGGCGTACTACGAATCGCTGAAGGCCGCGCGGCGGCAGAGCGGTGCCCACTACCTCTACGAGGCGACCGTGGGCGCCGGCCTTCCGGTCATCCAGACGGTGCGCGACCTGCGCGAGACCGGCGATGACATCGCCAGCATCGAGGGCATCTTCTCCGGCACGCTGGCCTACCTGTTCAATGTCTACGATGGCACGACGCCGTATTCGGCCATCGTGCGCGACGCGCAGCAACGCGGCTACACCGAACCCGATCCGCGCGATGACCTGTCAGGCACCGATGTGGCGCGCAAGCTGATCATCCTGGCGCGCGAGATGGGCCTGAAGCTCGAGCTCGGCGACGTGCGCGTCGAGAGCCTGGTGCCGGATGACCTCACCGGCGGCACGCGCGAGGAATTCCTGCAGCAGTTGCCGCGCTATGATGACCTGATGGCACGGCGCTTCAATGAAGCGAAGGCACGCGGACACGTGCTGCGTTACGTGGGGCGCGTGACGGCGGCCGGCGAGGCCACGGTACGGCTCGAAGAGTTGCCGGCCAGGCACGCCTTCGCCAACATCGCGCTCACCGACAACGTCGTGCGCTATTCAACTTCACGTTATTGCGATAACCCATTGATCGTGCAGGGACCTGGAGCCGGCCCCGCCGTGACGGCCGGTGGCGTGTTCGCCGACCTGCTGCGGCTCGCCACGTTCCTCGGGGCGCGGCTGTGAGCGCGGCCGCGGCGGCGCGCGCTGTGGCCACCGCGTTTGCACCGGCCTCGGTCGGCAATGTCGCGATCGGCTTCGACATCCTGGGATTCTCGGTCGGCGCGATCGGCGACCGCGCGACCGTGCGGCGCACGGCGGCGCCGGGCGTGCAGATCAGCGCAGTGCGCGGCGTGGCGGGCGACCTGCCGCTCGAGCCCGCGAACAATACCGCCGGCCGCGCGCTGCAGGCGATGAGCGAAGCGCTGGCCTTGCCGTTCGGCCTGCAGCTCGAGCTCGACAAGGGTATTCCGCTGGCCTCGGGGCTCGGCGGTTCGGCGGCCTCGGCCGTGGCGGCCGTGGTGGCGGCCAATGCGTTGTTGTCCGAGTCCTGCTCGCAGCTGCAACTGCTGAAATTCGCAATGCAGGGAGAGCAGGTCGCGAGCGGCTCGCTGCATGTCGACAACATCGCGCCGTCGCTGTTCGGCGGACTGGTGCTGACGGTGGGCATTGATCATCCGCGCGTCAAGCAGATCCCGGTGCCGGCCAGCGTGCGCGCCGTGGTCGTGCATCCGCACATGTTCCTGTCGACGCGCGAGGCGCGCGCCATCCTGCGCAGCAGCGTGCCGATGAAGGATTTCGTCTGGCAGACCGCCAACCTCGCCGGCTTCATTTCCGGCTGCTACACGAACGACCTCGACATGCTGCGTGAGTCCTTCGAAGACGTGGTCATCGAGCCGCAGCGCGCGGCGCTGATTCCGGGGTTCACGGCGGTGCGGCGCGCGGCGATGTCGGCCGGTGCTCTCGGCTGTTCGATCTCGGGCGCGGGCCCGACCGTGTTCGCGTGGTGCGTCGAGAGCCACGTGCTGGCGGTGCGCGAAGCGCTGGTAGTCGAGTTCTCGCACCACGGGCTCGAGTGCGATCACTGGACGACGGCGCTCGAGCCGGTCGGCGCGCGCGTGGTGGCCTGATGCAATTCGTCAGCACGCGCGATGCGCAGCAACGGGTCGGATTCAGCGAGGCGCTGGCGCGCGGGCTCGCGACCGGCGGCGGCCTGTACGTGCCGCTCGAGTGGCCCGCGGCCGCTGTCGCGGCGGTAAAACCCGGCGATGCGCTGGCGCAGCAGGCGGCCGGATTCATGGCGCCGTTCGCGCGCGGCGATCGGCTGGCGGCGGAACTCCCCGCGGTTTGCGCCGAGGCCTTCAATTTCCCCGCGCCGTTGGTCGCGCTCGATGGCGACAAGCTTGGCGTGCTGGAGTTGTTCCATGGGCCGACGGCTGCGTTCAAGGATTTCGGCGCGCGCTTCCTCGCGGCCTCGCTGACGCGCCTGCGGCGCGGCGCGGCGCGGCCGCTGACGATCCTGGTGGCGACCTCGGGCGACACGGGCGGCGCCGTGGCCGCGGCCTTTCATCGCCAGCCAGGCATCGAGGTCGTGGTGCTGTTCCCGAAAGGGCAGGTTTCGCCGACACAGCAACAGCAGCTCACCTGCTGGGGCGATAACGTCAGGAGCCTCGCGGTACGCGGCAGCTTCGATGACTGCCAGCGCATGGTGAAGCAGGCTTTCCTCGAACCGGCGCTCGCGGCGCAGTGGGACCTGTCCTCGGCCAACAGCATCAACCTAGGCCGCTTGTTGCCGCAAGCTGTCTATTACGCGGCTACCAGCGTGGCGCTGCACGCTCGCACTGGCGCGCCGGCTTCGTTCATCATTCCAAGCGGCAATCTCGGCAACGCCACGGCTTGCGTGTGGGCGCGCCGGCTTGGTGCGCCGATCGCCGAGATCGTGCTGGCGCACAACGCCAATCGCACCGTGCCCGATTACCTGGACGAGGGCGTGCTGCGCATCCGCGCCAGCGTCGCGACGCTCGCTTCGGCGATGGACGTGGGCAATCCCAGCAATCTCGAGCGGCTCACGGCGCTCTATCCGGACGCAGCTGCCATGCGCCTCGCGCTGAGCGCCGTTTCGGTCGACGATGGCGCGATCCGCGCGCGCATCCGCGCCGACCACGAGCGCTTCGGTGCGCTGTGGTGCCCGCACACGGCAGTGGCCGCCGAAGCCTTTGCGAGGATGCCGGCCGAACGGCGCAAGAACCAGCAGTGGATCCTGGTGGCGACCGCGCATCCGGCCAAGTTCCGCGAGATCGTCGAGCCACTGGTGGGTCGGCCGGTGCCGGTGCCGCAGGCACTCGAGCGCTTGTTCCGCCGCCGTTCGCATTTCACCGAGATTGACGCCACGCTCGACGCATTGCGTGGGGCGATGATGGAGCGAGCCGCATGAATGACCTGCAGCAACTGGGTGAAACACTGCGCGGCCTCGAGGTACGCACGTGGGTGAGCATCGCCACCGCGGTGGTGCTGATCGCGGGCCTGTTGTTGCTGTGGCGCTGGTATCGCCGCCGGCGCGCGGCCGCGCTGCGGCTGGCGCTGGTGACCGGCGGTGCGTTCGAATACCGGCGCGACGTGCTGATCCCGGACGGCCAGGGAGCGGCGCTGCACGTCGATTTCCTGCTGCTGACCACGCGTGGCTGCGTCGTCATCGACATGCGCGACATCGCCGGCAACATCTTCGGGGGCGACCAGATGACGGAGTGGACCGTCATGCACCGCGACCAGCGCTACACCTTCGCCAATCCGCAGACCGGCCTGTACGATCGCATCGCCGCGGTGCGCGCGCTGATCTCCGAGCTGCCGGTGGAAGGGCGCGTGGTGTTCGCGCCGCGCGGGCGCTTCCCGAAGGGCTTGCCGCGCTATACGCTGATGCTGGCCTCGCTCGGCGCCGAGTTCCCGCCGGCCGAGCGCGCGCAATCCGGCAGCGTGCCCGAAGTGTGGCGTGCGGATTGGGCGCGCGTCGTCGCAGCCTGCAAACCCAGTAGCCTGGTGGCGCCGAAAGCCGCGATCTAGGCGCGCCGCGCGTCGCTGTCGGGCGAGGCGATGCCGAACAACTGGCGCGCGGCCGCGGTCGTATGGGCCGCACACTCTTCGATTGACTCGCCGCGCAGGCGCGCCACCACGGCGGCGATGTGCGCGAGGAAGGCCGGCTCGTTGCGGCGCGATGACGGTCGCGGCTGCAGGTCGCGCGGCAACAGGTAAGGGCCATCGGTCTCGAGCAGCAGGCGCCCCGCCGGGATGCGGCGCACGAGTTGCTGCAGGTGCCGGCCGCGCCGCTCATCGCAGATCCAGCCGGTGATGCCGATGTGCAGGCCAAGATCCAGGTAGGCGTCCAGTTCGGCTTCGCCGCCGGTGAAGCAGTGGGCGACGCCGTGCAACGGGCGCTTGCGCCGCGTGCTGGCATGTTCGCGCAGCGCAGCGATGAAATCGGCGTGCGCATCGCGCTGGTGCAGGAACAGCGGCTTGCCGCACTCGGCTGCCAGCCCAAGTTGCAGCGTGAACGCCGCGCGCTGGGCGGTGCGCGGCGAGTACTCGCGAAAGTAGTCGAGCCCGCATTCGCCGACCGCGACGACTTCCGGTTCCGCGAGCAGCATCCGCAGTGCCGGCAAGTGCTCCGGCGAGAGCTCCGCGGCGTGGTGCGGGTGCACGCCAGCGGTCGCGTACAGGCGTTGCGGATGCGCGCGGGCGAGCGCGAGCGCCGCGGCGCTCGAGGGCAGCGTCGCGCCGGTCACGATCAGCTGCGACACGCCGGCGGCGCGGGCGCGATCGATGACCGCGTCGCGATCGTCCGCGTAACTGTCGTGCGTCAGGTTGATGCCGATATCGAGCAGGTCCATGGGCGCGGCAGTGTACACAGCACGGCCGTGCCCGTGCCCCTGATATGATGGATGGCAGCATGACGACCGCAGCCCTGAACCAGCTACCGCTTTGGAATGACGATGCCACCGACGCCGGTTGGCGCGTGCGCCGCAGCCAGCGCGCGCGTCGCCTCGGGGTGCGCGTGTTCCGCGACGGCAGCGTCGAGATCGTGGCGCCGGTCGGCGCCAGCGCGCGCCAGGTCAGTGGATTCGTCGAGCGGCACCGCGGCTGGATCGAACGGCATCGACAGCGCACGCCGCGCGTCGGGTTGGCATTCCCGCCCGAGCGCATCGAGCTCGTGGCGCTCGGCGAAAACTGGCGCTGCGAGCGGCGCGCGGAACCAGCGGCCGGCGGCGGGCGACTGCGCGCGCTGGGCGGCGATGCCGGCGGGGTGCTCGAGCTGCACGGCGACGATGGCGATGGGTTGCTGCGCGCGGCGCTGCTCGATTGGCTGTGCGAGCGGGCGCGCAATGCGCTGGTGCCGCGACTCGAGCAGCTCGCTGCCGCGCTCGGCGTGCGCTACCAGCGGGTGCAGATCCGGCGCCAGCGCACGCGTTGGGGCAGCTGCTCGGCGCGGGGCACGATCAGCCTGAACTGCTGCCTGCTGTTCCACCGGGCGGCCGTGGTGCGCTACTTGCTGGCGCACGAGCTGGCGCATCGCACGCACATGAACCATTCGGCGCGCTTCTGGAACCTGGTCGAGCAGTACGAGCCCGACTGGCGCAGCCACGATCGGGAACTGGCCCACGGCTGGAGCCAGGTGCCGGGATGGGTGCTGCAGGCGCTGCGCGCCTGAGCGGCGCATCAGGCAGGACATGTACGGGATCGTTGCAATGCAGGGGACAGCGCCGTGAGCGAGCAGAAACCACCGGTTGAACATGTCGGCAGCGTCGACCTGCGTGACGAGCCGGTGCACTGGAACCTGGGCGATTCGCTCTCCTATGGCGAGTACCTGCGGCTCGACCTGCTGCTGGCCGCGCAGCGGCCGCTGACCGGTGAACACAATGAAATGCTGTTCATCATCGTGCACCAGGTCTCGGAGCTGTGGATGCGGTTGCTGCGGCACGAGTTGACGGCGGTCATGGATTGCGTGCGCCGCGATGAACTGGACGCCTCCTTCAAGATGTTCAGCCGCATCGACCACGTGCAGGGACAGCTGCTGGCAGTCTGGGACGTGCTTTCGACGATGACGCCGTTCGACTACGCGGCGTTCCGCAATGCGCTCGGGCGCTCATCCGGCTTCCAGTCACAGCAATACCGGCTGATCGAATTCCTGCTCGGCAACAAGCACGCCGACATGATCAAGGTGCACGAGCGCGATGCGCAGGCCCACGCCGAGCTGGAGCGTGCGCTGCGCGCACCGAGCCTGTACGACGAAGTGCTGCGCTTGCTGTCACGCCGCGGGCGCGATATTCCGCAGGAACTGCTGGCGCGCGATTTCTCGCTGCCCTACGAGGCGAACAAGCAGGTGACGGCGGCGTGGCTCAGCGTCTACCTCAACGCCGAGAAGGACTGGGACCTGTACGAGCTCGGCGAACATCTCGTCGACCTCGATCACCGCTTCCAGCTGTGGCGCTACCAGCATATGAAGACAGTCGAGCGCATCATCGGCTACAAGCCCGGAACCGGCGGCACCGCCGGCGTGGCCTACCTGGCCAAGGCGTTGCGGCTCAGGTTCTTTCCGGAGCTGTGGGAAGCGCGGAATTCGATGTAGCCGGTACCGATGCGGGCGGCGCGGCCCGCGGCGCGGCGCGCGGCGCAGCTCGTGCCGCGCGCAGTGCGTCGCGTTGCCGCCGCCACAGCCGCCAGCCCAGCAGCATCGTCGCCAGCGCCGCGTAGAGCAGCGGCTCGCGGATGTCCTTTTTCACCTGCCACCAGTAGTGCCAGACGCCGAGCGCGGTGGCCACGTAGACGAGTCGGTGCAGGCTTTGCCAGTGGCGGCGCAGGCGGCGCATCCAGCCGTTCGTCGACGTGATCGCCAGCGCCAGCAGCATCAGCAGCGCCGTGAAGCCGATCGTGATGTACGGCCTTTTCACCAGGTCCTTGACGATGGCGCTCCAGCTGAAGCCCTGGAACGGGCCCACGTAGGTCAGGAAATGCAGCAGCGCGTACGTGAACGCCCAGACGCCGAGCATGCGCCGCAGTCGCAGCAGCCGCGCATTGCCGGTGAGTACCCGCAACGGCGATACGCACAGCGTGACCAGCAGCAAATTGAGCGCGCTGTGGCCGAAGATGCCGAGCATGCGCCGCACCGGGTCAACACCCAGGCCCGGGGCGGGCAGGTGCGTGCCGATGGTCAGGTTGCAGACCGCTGCGAGCACCCAGGCCAGCGGCACGCTGCAGGCGAGGAACAGCAACGGTTTGTAGACGAAGCGGTAGCGTTGATCGGCTTGGCTGATCATGGACGCGCTCAGAAATTGCGGCGCAGGTCGAGGCCCTGGTAAAGGCTCGCGACCTGCTCGCCGTAGCCATTGAACATCTCGGTCGGGTGGCGCGGCGCGAACAGCCCTTCGCCGATGCGCCGCTCGGTGGCCTGGCTCCAGCGCGGATGATCGACGTTCGGGTTCACGTTGGCATAGAAACCGTATTCATCAGGCCAGGCCGCGGGCCAGGTGGTGCGGGGCTGCCGTGCGCTGAAGCGGATGCGCACGATCGACTTGCCGCTCTTGAACCCGTACTTCCACGGCAGGTGTACGCGCAGCGGCGCGCCGTTCTGGTTCGGCAACTCGCGGCCATATACGCCCACCACCATCAGCGCCAGCGGGTTCATGGCCTCGTCGATGCGCAGGCCCTCGACATAGGGCCAGTCGAGCACCCCACGGCGCTGGCCGGGCATTTGCTGCGGATCGAGCAGCGTCGTGAACTCGACGAACTTCGCGCGCGAGGTCGGACGGAAGCGCTTCAGCAGGTCGCCGAGCGGAAAGCCGACCCACGGAATGACCATGGACCAACCCTCGACGCAACGATGCCGGTAGATGCGCTCTTCCAGCGGATGGGCCTTGAGGATGTCTTCGAGGTTGTAGCGGCCGGTGACTTCCGCTTCGCCGGCGATGGTCAGGCTCCAGGGGCGCGTGCGCAGCGAGCCGGCATTGGCGGCCGGATCGGTCTTGTCGATGCCGAACTCGTAGAAATTGTTGTAGCCCGTGATCTCCTCGTAGGTGTTCGGCTTGTCCACGGCGACGAAGTGCGGATTGCGCGTGTAGCGCAATGCCGCCGCGCCGGCCGCGGGCGTGGCGGCGGGCGCGCCCGGTGCCGCACGGCCCGACGCAGGAATCAGGCTCGCGCCCGCGAGGCCCAGCGCGCTGGCCAGCAGCCCGCGCCGCATGCGGAAGTAGCGCTCGGCGGTAATCTCGGAGGGACGGATATGGGGCAGCTTGGGCGTTCGCATCGTGGGTCTCGTACTGCTATTTCGCCACTGGGCGGCACAGGTTACAGACCCTGGATCGCGGCCAAAGTGCCCTCATTGCCCGGCGTCGACCAGCGCACGACGTGCACCGAAGGCGTGTGCAGCACTTCTTCGGATCGGCCGTTGACATAGGTGCCGGCGTCGACGAGCCGCAGGTGCTCGAGATCGGCGCGGCTGTTGCCGTAGGCCTGTGAGAGCCGTGGCTGGAGCCTTGCCAGCACGGCCTGCACGCAGCGGGCCTTTTCCTCGCCGCGCCGGTTCGCCGAAGCCAGCGCACCATCGAGCGTGCCATTGCCCCGCCAGCGCACCTCGGTGCAGATGCACTCATCGAACCCGAGCGCGCGCGCGATATCCGGAACGTAGAGATCGGGGCTGGCCGACAGCAGCACCAGGTGCGTTTGCGTGCGCCGGTGCGTTGCGATCAGCGTGAGCGCTTCGGCGTACAGGCCGGTGCGCAGCAGTCGCTGCGTGAAGCGGGCGGCCCAACGTTCGAGCGCGGCGCGTGGCGCTCCGCCGAGCGTGAGGCGAATGATGCTGCCCTTGAGCGCACCGCGATCGCGCCCGGCGAGCGCGTAGCGCAGGAGCGGTGCGACGCACAAGGGCAGGCGCCACCAGCGCGATGGGTGGCGTAGCAGGAAACCGCTGATGAATGGCCACAGCGTGTCGTGGCGCGTGATCGTGCCATCGAGATCGAAGATCGCCAGGGTGCCGCCGGCCATCGGGGCCTGTTCAGCAATCCGCTTCAGGCGGCCTTGCTGCTCGAGGCGAGATGCCGCAACACGTACTGCAGGATGCCGCCGTGCCGGAAGTAGTCGCGCTCCTTGGGTGTGTCAATGCGCACGCGCGCGGCGAAGCGTTTGGTCGAGCCGTCATTTGCCGTCGCGACGACCGTGACCGTCTTGGCATTGCCCTGGTCGAGCCCCTGGATGTCGAACGACTCGCGCCCGCTCAGGCCCAGCGACTGCGCGTTGGCGCCGTCGGTGAACTGCAGCGGCAGCACGCCCATGCCGATCAGGTTGGAGCGGTGGATGCGCTCGAAGCTCTCGGCGATCACCGCGCGTACGCCCAGCAGCATCGTGCCCTTGGCGGCCCAGTCGCGCGAAGAGCCGGTGCCGTACTCCTTGCCGGCGAGGATGAGCAGCGGCGTCCGCTCCGACTTGTAGCGCATCGCCGCGTCGAAGATGCTGAGCTGTTCGCCGCTCGGCACGTGCACGGTGACGCCGCCTTCGGTGCCGGGCAGCAGCAGATTGCGCAAGCGGATGTTCGCGAAGGTGCCGCGCATCATCACTTCGTGGTTGCCGCGGCGCGCGCCGTACTGGTTGAAATCGGCCGGCTGCACGCCCTGCGCCATCAGGTATTTCGCCGCCGGACTGCTCTTGGCGATGTTGCCGGCCGGCGAGATGTGATCGGTGGTCACCGAATCGCCGAGCACGGCGAGCGCGCGCGCGCCGCGGATCTCGCCGACCGCGGCCGGTTTCATGGTCATGCCGTCGAAATAGGGCGGATTCTTCACGTACGTGGACTTGTCGTCCCAGGCGTAGACCTTGCCGGCCGCCACCTTGATCGACTTCCAGCGCTCGTCGCCGTCGAACACGCCGCTGTAGCTGTGGCGGAACATCTCGGAGGTGATGTTCTTGTGCACGCAGTCGGCGACTTCCTGCGCCGACGGCCAGATATCGCGCAGGCTGACCGGCTTGCCGTTGCTGCCGATGCCGAGCGGCTCGGTATTGAGGTCGACGTTGAGCGAGCCGGCGAGTGCATAGGCGACGACCAGTGGGGGCGAGGCGAGGAAATTCATGCGCACTTCCGGGTGCACGCGGCCGTCGAAGTTGCGGTTGCCCGAGAGCACCGAACAACCGATGACATCGCCGGCCTTGACCGCGGCCGAGATCTCCGGCTTCAGCGGGCCGGAATTGCCGATGCAGGTGGTGCAGCCGTAGCCGACCAGGTTGAAGCCGATGCCGGCGAGCTCATCGAGGAGCCCCGCGCTGCGCAGGTAATCGGTGACGACGCGCGAGCCGGGCGCGAGGCTGGTCTTGACCCAGGGGCGTGAACTGATGCCGAGCTTGCGCGCATTGCGCGCCAGCAGCCCGGCCGCGATCAGCACATAGGGGTTCGAGGTGTTGGTGCAGCTCGTGATCGCCGCAATCAGTACCGCGCCGTCATTGACGTCGAAACTCTTGCCGGCAACCGTCGCGGTGGCTTTGCCGCTGGCGCCGGGGTTCTTCTTCGCGCGCTCCTCGGCCATTTTCTTGAAATGTGCCTGATAGGTGCTTTTCGCGACGCGCAGCGGCACTCGATCCTGCGGGCGGCTCGGGCCGGCGAGGCTCGGTTCGACCGTGGCGAGGTCGAGCTCGATGACGGCGGTGTAGTCGGCGGGCCTGGCGCCGTTGACGCGCCACAACCCGGTCGTCTTTGCATATTGCTCGACCAGCGCGATCTGTTCGGGCGACCGGCCGGAGAGCTTGAGGTAACGGATCGTTTCCTCGTCGATCGGGAACAGCGCGCACGTGCTGCCGAATTCCGGCGACATGTTGCCGATCGTGGCGCGGTCGGCGAGCGGCAGGTTGGCCAGTCCGTCGCCGAAGAACTCGACGAACTTGTCGACCACGCCGTGCTTGCGCAACATCTCAGTGACGGTCAGCACCAGGTCGGTCGCGGTGGCGCCGGGCGCGAG
>JAFEDW010000240.1 GCA_018241455.1 Pseudomonadota bacterium
AGCGGCGCGGTGCCATCGAGTTGCGCACGCAATGCGCCGCGCGGGTCGCCGGCGATGCGGTCGAGGTCGCCCGGGCACGCTCCGAGGCCGAAGCGATTGGCGGCGATCGCGGCTGCAACGGTAACGGCCATATCCGCTGACAACGGCCGATTTGACCAATCGTTGACCGGATTACATTCCGTTCACGTCGGTCAGCGAAAGGCGTGATGTGACGTTGGTAACGCCTGTAGAGCCGGCAATCCGGCTGAATTGCGCCCTCGTAATACCGCCCGACAAGGAGTCGTTATGTTCAAGTCGACACGCATCGTCCTGACCACGGCCACGGCCATCGTTTCACTGGCTTGCTTCTCGGCCACGGCCAGCGCGGAAACTGCCTGGCAGAAGGCGCATCCGCGCCGCGCCGAGGTCAACCATCGCCTCGCCAACCAGAATCGTCGCATCCACCGGGAGGTGAAGGAAGGCGACATGACGCACGCGCAGGCCGCCGCGCTCCACAAGGATGATCACCAGATCCGCCGGGAAGAGCGTGACATGGCAAGCCAGAACGGCGGCCACATCACCAAGCAGGAAAAGCGCACGCTGAACCAGCAGGAGAATGCGGTCAGCAAGCAGATCGGCAAGTAAGCGCCAATCGGTTGGGTCGCGCGGCCGGCATTCGAACGCAGAGTGTCGTGCCGGCCGCGCTGCGGCCCGCGCCGCCGATCCCGGCGAGCGCAGTGTGAACCACATCACACGATGACCGCGCATCCGGCGCGGGCATTTAAGTCAAACGCGCGTCGGCCCGCCGCGACACGGTGTTTGGCGACAAAATCTCCTGCAGCATTTCCTCCCGCACAGCTGCGACGGAGGGAGACCAACACCGTGAACGCAACGCTTACCAACTGCGCGGGCCGGCACTAGTCGCGTCAGCGATCCCGCGCTTCCCTAACCCATTCCACACGTGCTCATTCCGCAGCTTCGCGGATCAGCATTCGACGCAGCGCGCCTGGTGCGCGGCGCGTTCGCGGCATTGCTGCTGCTGTGGGCTGCGCAAACGAGCGCGGCCGTTCAGCCGCCTGCGCAATCGTCGCCGGCATCGACTGCGGCGCCCGCCATCGTGGCGCACTTCGACCACCTGACCACCGGCTACGAGCTCATCGGCCAGCATCGCGACCTGCCCTGCGAGAGCTGCCACACCAACGCGCTGTTCAAGGGTACGCCGCGCGCCTGCGCGGCCTGCCACGGCCTCGGCATCCACGGCGTGCGGGCTACCGCCAAGCCGGTCAACCACATCATGAGTTCCGATCGCTGCGAGGCTTGCCATACGCCCATCGCCTGGAGCCCGGCGGTCAATTTCGATCACGCCGAAGTGCTGGGTAGCTGCTCGAGTTGCCACAACGGCGCGCAGGCCCAGGGCAAGGGCCCGGGCCATATCGACACTTCGCTCGAGTGTGATGCCTGCCATTCGACGATGAGCTGGGCCGGCGCCGTTTTCAACCACGCCGGCATCGTGACGGGCTGCGCCGCCTGCCACAATGGCGCGGCCGCCAAGGGCATGCCAGCGGCACACATCCCGGTGGACACCGCACCCTGCGAGGCCTGCCACATTCCCACGCAGTACTCGAGCTTCAGCGGTGCCAGCATGAGTCATCCGGCCGTCACTCCGCCGATGCCGTGCGCAAACTGCCATGAGGCCGGCAAGAGTTTCTTCGGCGTCACGATCGTGACGCGCCCGCCGGCACCTCACCCCACGACCCAGGACTGCGGCGTCTGCCACCTGTCGACCACTTCGTTCAGCGCCGGCGCGCTGCAACCGGCCGGACACATCCCGACCTCGCAACCCTGCACGCTCTGCCATTCGAATCCGAATGACTACGGCGTGTACCTGATGCGCCACGACGGCATCACCGGCGGATGCGCCCTTTGCCATGCCGCGGGGCTCAGCTTCGCGAACATGGCGCCGCCGGTACTGGTGGAGCCACCGGCCAACCACGTGGGCGTCGGCGCGACGCCCTGCGAGAGCTGTCATTCCAGCAGTAATTTCGCGACCGGCGGATTCGCCTTCGCCAACACCAGCACCACCGCGCCGCCAGGAATGGTGCACGCCGCCGTCGCCGGCATCAGCTGCGAGAGCTGCCACGCGCAGGGATTGAGCTGGGCGGGTGCGCCGGCGACCGTCGTCGCACCGGCAAATCACATCCCGGTCGGCGGCACTGCTTGCCTCAATTGCCACGCGGCCGGCGTGTTCAGCAGTTTCGTGATTCCGAATGCCGTGCCGCCGATGAACCACAGCGGCTTCAGCGACAACTGCGCCGGTTGCCACGGCGCCGGCAAGACCGATGTCGGCAAGGCGCCGAAGTTCACCGTCACGCTGCCGGCCAACCACGTACCCATCGGCGCAGCGCCCTGCGAGGGCTGTCATTCGAATTCGAGCTTCAACGCCTTCACCTTCACCAACGCCAGCGGCACCGCGCCGCCGGCCATGGTGCACAGTGAAGTAGGCAGCATGGCCTGCTCGAGCTGCCATGAACGCGGCTTGAGCTGGATCGGCTCGCCGCCGACGGTGCTGCGTCCGCTGACCAAGGCCGACGGCAGCGCGCACGTGACCGTTGGCGAATGCTCGACCTGCCACTTCAATACCATCAGCTTCAAGGGCGCGACCGACCTGCCGAGCAACCACATTCCGCTGCCGGCGGGCGCGGGCAGCAACTGCGGCGCCTGCCACTCGAACCTCGCGAACTTCGCGCTCTATGCGATGGATCACAGCGTGGTGACGGCCGAGGGGTGCGCTAGCTGTCACGCCGCTGGCCTCCGCTTCGCCAACATGGCCGCACCGACGCTGGTACAACCGCCCGCCGATCACATCGCGTTCGGTGCCGCGCCATGCGAGAGCTGCCATTCCCAGTCGAGTACGGCCACCGGCGGCTTCAAGTTCACCAACGCCAGCGGCAGCGCGCCTCCCGCGATGGTGCATGCTGCGGTGACCGGCGCGGCGTGCGCGACCTGCCATGCCGCCGGATTGAGTTTCGCCGGAACACCCGCGACGAAGACGCTGCCCGGCAATCACGTGCCGATCGGGACGGCGCCCTGCGAAAGCTGCCACGCCGCGGGAAATTTCACCACCTTCGCCTTCGCCAATGCGAGCGGCATTTCCCCGCCGTCGATGGTCCACGGCGCCGTCAGCTCGACCGCCTGTTCGACCTGCCACGAAGCCGGCCGCAGCTGGATTGGCACGCCCGCGACCGTGCTGCGACCCGCGCTGAAGTCCGATGGCACGCCACACGTGGCGGCGGGCGAATGCTCCACCTGCCATTTCAACACCGCCAGCTTCAAGGGCGCGACGGACCTGCCGAGCAACCACATCCCGCTGCCCTCCGCCGACAACGACAACTGCGCGTTGTGCCACGGCAATCCGAACGACTACAGCGTCGCGGCGATGAACCACGTCAACATCGCCGCGAACTGCGCACAATGCCATGCCGCAGGCAGGAGTTTTGCGAACATGGCGTCGCCGACGCTGGTGCAGCCGCCCGCCAACCACATCGCGTTCGGGTCGGCGGCCTGCGAGAGCTGTCACTCGAACTCGAGC
>JAFEDW010000241.1 GCA_018241455.1 Pseudomonadota bacterium
TGACGCCGGCGCAGGCCTTGTACTCTGCTACGGTGATCGGTGCGCGCGCGGCGGGCCAGGAACACGATGCCGGATCGCTCGCCGCAGGCAAACTGGCCAATCTGGTCGTGCTGACCAGGAACCCCTTGGCGAACATCGCCAATGTGCGCAGCGTCTACCTGGTGATCAAGCACGGTGTCCGCTATCCACGCAGCGCGTACAAGCCCGTGACCACTGAGGACATGCAGCGCTACTCCCGGTAGCCATCGCCCGCTCGGAGCGGACGTAATATGGTGATGAGCAGGCTGTTGGCGCCTTCGGCACACTCTCCGATGTAGTATTCCGGGTGTGCAAGCAGCGCGGACCAGACACGTGACGGAACTCGATCCAACCGCGGCCGGCAAGCTCATCGGCGAACACCTCGTGTGCCTGCCGATCGAATCGCTCCCGGTGGCGCAGTGCGCCGGCGCGGTGCTACGCGAGAACATCTACGCCGAACGCGACCAGCCGCCGTTTGACCGCGTGGCGATGGACGGCATTGCGATCGCCTCGGGCGAGGCGGCGGCGCACAAGCGACGCTTCCGCATCCAGGGCACGCAGGCCGCGGGCGAAGCCCCGCTGACGCTGCGCGACGGCGCGCACTGCATCGAGATCATGACCGGCGCGATGCTGCCGGCCGGCTGCGACTGCGTCGTGCCGGTCGAGCGCGTCAAGCTCGCGGATGGCATCGCCGAGATCGAGTCGCTCGCGCTCGCCGCACCATGGAAGAACGTGCACCGGCGCGCCAGCGACCAGCGCCAGGGCGCGCTGCTGCTCGCGGCGGGCACGGTGCTGCACGCGCCGGAGATCGCCGTGGCGGCATCGGCCGGCATGCCCCGGCTCCGTGTCAGCGGGCAGCCGTCGATCATCGTCATCTCGACGGGCAGCGAGCTGGTGGAGCCCGGCGAGCCGATCGCGCCGCACCAGATCCGCCGTTCGAACGCCTACGCGGTCGCGGCGGCGCTACGCGAACACGGCTTCCAGCGCGTTGCCGAAGACCACGTCGATGACGATGCGACCGAGCTGCACGAGAAGCTGGGCCGGCACCTGCGCACGCATGAAGTGCTGGTGCTCTCGGGCGGCGTATCGATGGGCAAGTTCGACCTCGTGCCGCAGGCGCTCGAAGCACTCGGCGTGCAGTGCCTGCTGCACGGCGTCGCGCAGCGGCCCGGCCGGCCGATGTGGTTTGGCACGACGTCGGAAGGACGCGCGGTGTTCGCGCTGCCCGGCAATCCGGTCTCGACGCTCGTGTGCCTGTCGCGCTACGTGCTGCCGGCGTTGTTCGCCGCGATGGGCGTGCGCGGCGAGAGTTCCGAGCGCATCGCGCTCGCGGCCGCACTCGAGTGGGCGCCGGCGCTGACCGGATTCATGCCGGTCAAGGTCAATCACGACGACTGGGGCCGGCCCTGGGCGAGCCCCTGCCCGACCAATGGATCCGGCGATTTCACCGCGCTGGCGCAGACCGATGGCTTCGTCGAACTGCCGCCCGGCCCGGCGAACCTGCCGAAGGGTTTCCTGACCCGGCTGTATCGCTGGTAGCCTTGCAGGCCATGGCTTCATCCCATTCCGATGCGCTGACCCCTTTCCAGCCGCCGCGACCGCGCGACACGCTGGGCCGACCGTTGCGCGACCTGCGCATCTCGGTGACCGACCGCTGCAATTTCCGCTGCCCGTACTGCATGCCGCGTGAGCGCTATCACGAGCACTATCGCTTCCTGAAATCGACCGAGCGCCTGGGCTTCGAAGAGATCGTGCGGCTCGCGCGACTGCTCATCAGCCTGGGTGCGCGCAAGCTGCGCATCACCGGCGGCGAACCGTTGCTGCGCGCCGGCCTCGCCGAGCTGATCGGCGACCTGACGACGCTCCGCGGGATCGACGACATTGCGCTGACCACCAACGGCGTGTTGCTGCCGCAGCATGCGGCGGAATTGCGCGCCGCCGGACTGCAACGCGTCACCGTCAGCCTCGACAGCCTCGACGCCGACGTGTTCGCACGCATGGCCGGCAACCTCGGGAGCCCCGCGGAAGTACTGGCGGGGATCGATGCGGCGCAGCGCGCCGGCCTCGCGCCGATCAAGATCAACGCGGTCGTGCAGCGTGGCGTCAACGACCATACGGTGCTGCCGCTGCTCGAGCGCTTCCGCGGCACCGGCATCACGGTGCGCCTGATCGAGTTCATGGACGTCGGCAACCGCAACGACTGGCAGCGCGCGCAGGTCGTGCCTTCGCGCGAATTGCACGCGCTCATCGCCGCGCGCTGGCCGCTCGAGCCGCTCGAACCCAATCACGTCGGTGAGGTGGCCGAGCGCTACGCCTACCGCGACGGCGCCGGCGAAATTGGACTGATCTCGTCGGTCTCGCAGCCATTCTGCGGCGATTGTTCGCGCGCGCGGCTGTCGTCCGACGGCGTGCTGTACACCTGCCTGTTCGCCACGCACGGCCTCGACCTGCGGGCGCCGCTCCGTGCCGGCGCCAGCGACGAGGATCTGCTCGCGGCGATCCGCGCCTGCTGGAGCGCGCGCACCGACCGCTACAGCGAACTGCGCGAGCGCAGCGGCAAGCCTGCGGCGCCGCGCGTCGAGATGAACCAGGTCGGCGGCTGAGCCCCGCGGTCGAACTCATGGCCACGACCAAGCGCAACGCCGGACTCACGCATCTCGACGCCGCGCGCCGCCCGACGATGGTCGGCGTCGGCGGCAAGGCGGTCACGCATCGCGTCGCCGAGGCCGAGGCGCGCATGCGCCTGCCGGCTGCCGTGGCGCGCGCGCTGCGCGCAACGGGTCACCGCACCGCCAAGGGACCGGTGTTCGATACGGCCATCATCGCCGGCGTCATGGCGGCCAAGCGCACGGCCGAATTCATTCCCTTCTGCCATCCGCTGCCGATCGAGCACTGCAACATTGAGATCGCGGCCGGCAACCGGCATGAACTGCGCATCCGCTGCCGGGTCGAAACCCATCACAAGACCGGCGTCGAGATGGAGGCGCTCACCGGCGCCAGCGTGGCCGCATTGACGATCTACGACATGTGCAAGGCGCTCTCGCACGATATCCGCATCGTCGATGTGGTGTTGCTGCACAAGTCGGGTGGCCGGCGCGCGGTCGGCCGGGCGCGGGTGCGGCCATGACGGCCCCGCTCCACGGCCTGTTGCTGACCGGCGGGCGCAGCCGGCGCATGCAGCGTGACAAGGCCGCGCTCGAATACGCCGGCCAGACCCAGCTGGCGCGCGCGATGGCCCTGCTCGAACCGCTGGTCGAGCGCAGCTTCGTGTCGGTGCGCGCCGATCAACTCGACGATCGCCAGCGCGCGAGCTACGCCTGCATCGCCGACGCGCTGCCCGACCTCGGGCCGATCGGCGGCATCCACGCTGCGCTCCACGCGCACCCGCAAGCCGCCTGGCTGGTGCTGGCCTGCGACTTGCCCTTCCTCGACGCCGCCACGTTGCAGCAGCTGATCGCCGAACGCGATCCACGCCGCATCGCGAGCGCGTTCCGCAGCAACCACGACGGCAAGCCCGAACCGCTGTGCGCG
>JAFEDW010000242.1 GCA_018241455.1 Pseudomonadota bacterium
AGCGCCGGCGGACTGCTGCGGCCGCTCGCGCTGCTGGGGTTCCTCGGCCTGTTGCTGCTTCTGGAACCCGACCTGGGTGCCGCGACAGTCCTCTTCGTAACAGGCTTCGGGCTGCTGTTCCTGGCCGGTGCACAGCTGCGCTGGGTGCTCGCGGCGATGCTGGCCGCCGCCGGGGCGATGGCGCTGCTGGTCGTGTTCTCGACTTACCGCATGCGGCGCATCACCGGATTCCTCGATCCGTGGGCGGATCCGTACAACACCGGCTTCCAGCTCACGCAGTCGCTGATCGCGATCGGCCGCGGTGAATGGTTCGGCGTCGGCCTCGGCGCGAGCGTGCAGAAGCTGTTCTACCTGCCGGAAGCGCACAACGATTTCCTGTTCGCAGTGCTGGCCGAGGAGCTCGGGCTCGTCGGCGTCGTGCTGACGCTGGGGCTGTTCCTCGCGCTCGCCTGGCGCGTGTTCGCGCTGGCGCGCCGCGCGCACGACGCCGGCATGAAATTCCACGCCTACCTGGCCGCCGGCTTCGCGCTGTGGCTGCTGGTGCAGGCCTTCGTCAACATCGGCGTCAACATGGGCGTGCTGCCGACCAAAGGACTCACGCTGCCGCTGATGAGCTACGGCCGCAGCAGCATGCTGGTGGCGCTGGCCTGGCTCGGATTGATCCTGCGCGTGCATCATGAAGTCAGCGGCGGCGCGCGCGGCGCGGCGCGCTCGAGGTACGCATGAGCGCGCGCGTCGCGATGATCATGGCGGGCGGCACGGGTGGACACGTGTATCCGGCGCTGGCGCTGGCGCGCGAGCTGCGCACGCGTTCGTGGCAGATCGTCTGGCTCGGCACGCGCCGCGGGCTCGAGGCGCGCGTGGTGCCGGCCGAGAACATCCCGGTCGAGTGGCTGGGCATCGCCGGGCTCCGCGGCAAGGGGCTGCTGTCGTGGCTGCTGGCGCCGTTCCGCCTCGCACGCTCGCTACTCGAAGCGCTCGCGATCATGCGTCGCCATCGCCCGAGCGTCGTGGTCGGGCTCGGCGGCTACGTGACCGGCCCGGGCGGCGTCGCGGCCTGGCTGACGCGCGCGCCATTGCTGATCCACGAGCAGAACGCGATCGCCGGATTGACCAACCGTTGCCTCGCGCGGCTGGCGCGCGCAGTCTATGCGGCGTTCCCGGATGCCTTCGGCAGCGGCGTCGACGCACAGGTGATCGGCAATCCGGTGCGCGCCGAGATCGCCGCGATCCCGCCGCCGGCGGAGCGCTTCGCGCTGCGCAGTGGCGCGATCCGCATCCTTGTCATCGGCGGCAGCCAGGGCGCGGCGCGCCTGAATTCGGTGATGCCGTACGCGCTCGCGCGGCTCGCGGGCCGCATCGCCGTCGATGTGCGGCATCAATCCGGCGAGCGCTGGATCGAAGCCGCGCGCCGCGACTATGCGGCTGCGGGCATCAAGGCGCAGGTCTCGCCGTTCATCGAAGACATGGCCGATAGCTACGCCTGGGCGGACCTGGTGGTGTGCCGCGCCGGTGCGCTGACGGTGTCGGAACTCGCCAGCGCCGGGGTCGGCGCGATCCTGGTGCCGTTTCCGGCAGCGGTCGACGATCACCAGACGCACAACGCGCGATTGCCGGTGGCGGAGGGCGCCGCGGTGCTGATCGCCGACCGCGACCTGACCGCGGAGCGGCTCGCCAACGAGCTGACCGCGCTGTGTGCCGGGCGCGGCAAGCTGATCGCAATGGCCGAACGCGCACGCCTGCTGGCGCGCAATGGCGCGACCGCGGCGCTGGCCGCGGCCTGCGAGCGCTACGCGAAGGCGGCCGCATGAACCAGCGCATGCGCCGCATCAACTCGATCCACTTCGTCGGCATCGGCGGCAGCGGCATGGGCGGTATCGCCGAAGTGCTGCTGAACCTGGGCTACAAGGTGACCGGCTCGGACCTGAAGGCCAACGCGGTCACCGAGCGCTTGCAGCAATTGGGCGCGCGCATCGACATCGGCCATCGTGCGCAGAACGCCGACGGGGCCGACGTGGTCGTGACCTCGACCGCGGTGCAGCCGGGCAACCCGGAAGTGGACGCGGCGCTCGCGCGCCGCGTCCCGGTCGTGCCACGCGCCGAGATGCTCGGCGAACTGATGCGCTTCCGCCAGTCGATCGCGGTGGCCGGCACGCACGGCAAGACCACGACGACGAGCCTGGTCGCCAGCATCCTGGCCGAGGGTGGCGAGGATCCGACCTTCGTCATCGGCGGCCGCCTGAAGAGCGCCGGCACGAATGCGCGCCTCGGCGCCGGCCGCTACCTGGTCGCCGAAGCCGACGAGAGCGACGCCTCGTTCCTGCACCTGCAGCCGGTGATCGCGATCGTCACCAACATCGACAACGATCATCTCGGCACGCACGGCGGCGATTTCGCCAAGCTGTGCGACAGCTTCGTCAGCTTCCTGCACAACCTGCCGTTCTACGGGCTGGCGGTGCTGTGCCAGGACGACGAGCAGGTGCAGCGCATCCTGCCGCGCGTCAGCCGTCCAGTCGTGACCTACGGCCTCGGCGCGAACACCGACGTGCGCGCCGGCAATATCCGGCGCGAGCGCTCGCGCACGGTGTTCGAGGTCACGCGCCCCGGCAA
Organism: Pseudomonadota bacterium; assembly: GCA_018241455.1. GTDB lineage: Bacteria > Pseudomonadota > Gammaproteobacteria > Steroidobacterales > Steroidobacteraceae > FEN-1191. Next base: position 2,611 of record JAFEDW010000242.1, read on the forward strand.
GCCGGAGCCGCTTGAAGTCACGCTGAACCTCGCCGGCTTGCACAACGTGCGCAATTCGCTGGCCGCGATCGCGGTCGCGACCGAACTGGAGATCGGCGACGCGGCGATCGTGCGCGCGCTGGCGTCGTTCCAGGGCATCGACCGGCGCATGCAGGTGGTCGGCGAAGTCGACACCGCGAAAGGCCACATCACGATCGTCGATGACTACGGCCATCATCCGACCGAGATCGCCGCCACGCTCGACGCGCTGCGCCAGGCCTGGCCCGACCGCCGGCTGGTGCTCGCGTTCCAGCCGCACCGCTACTCGCGCACTCGCGACCTGCTCGACGATTTCGCCACCGTGCTGTCGGGTGTCGACGCGTTGCTGGTCACCGAGGTGTACGCCGCCGGCGAGGCGCCGATCAAGGGCGCCGACGGCCGCGCGATCTGCCGCGCGATCCGCAGCCGCGGCAAGGTCGAGCCGGTGTTCGTGCAGAAGGTCGAGAACCTGGCCACGGCGCTGCGCGACGTCTTGCATGACGGCGATGTCGTCGTGACGATGGGCGCCGGCCATATCGGCGCAGTCGCGCATTCGCTGGTGACCAAGCTGGCTGCGCCGCGCGCCGTGGGCAAGCGCCCATGAACGTGGCCGTGAATCCCGAATTCCAGCTGCGCATCCGGCGCGACGAGCCGATGTCGAAGCACACCTCGTGGCGCGTCGGCGGTCCGGCCGACGTGTTCTTCACGCCGCATGACCGCGCTGAGCTGGCCACGTTCCTGCGCGCGCTCCCGGCCGAGACGCCGGTGATGTGGGTGGGCCTGGGCAGCAACCTGCTGGTGCGCGACGGCGGCATCCGCGGCGTCGTGATCTGCACGCACGGCGCCTTTACGCGCCTCGAGCGGCGCGCGCAGCTGCGCGTGTACTGCGAATCC
>JAFEDW010000243.1 GCA_018241455.1 Pseudomonadota bacterium
GGACCTGTTGCACACGCGGTACGCCGAGACGGTCCGCGGCGGCATGACCTTCGGAGATGCGGCGCACGCCGAGCTTCTCCAGTCCCGCTCCCTTCGGCCGCAAAGTGCGTTCGGTGACGATGGCATCGATCTCGAAGCTGTCGCCGGCCGTGATCCATACCACGCCCACGGTCGCGCCTGCCGCCACGGCTTGCCGCAGGTACCCGCCGCAACAAAGCGTTTCATCGTCCGGGTGCGGCGCGATGACAAGGACTCGATCGGTCGCGCGCGGTGCAGCCATCAGCGGCAATGGCGCCTTGGCTTGCTTCGCGTCCGCCTGCGCGTCGTGCGACGCGCAGGCCAGCGCCAGCGCCAGCGCCAGCGCGGCGCACGGCGCGGGCCATCGCCTCGGCTGCCCATGCGGCCGGCCGGTCGCTTTCAATGACATGCGCGGATTCTAGCCGGGTTGCGGCGCTCGCTCACTCGCGAGCAGCGCGCGCTTGCGTTCGATGCCCCAGCGATAGCCCGACAGCGAGCCATCGCGCCGCACGACGCGATGGCAGGGAATCGCCACCGCCAGCGCGTTGGCGGCGCAGGCCTGCGCCACGGCGCGCGCGGACTGCGGCGCGCCGATGCGGCGCGCGATCTCGGCGTAGCTGGTGGTGCTGCCGACCGGAATCCGCCGCAGCGCCTGCCAGACCTTCTGCTGGAACACGGTGCCGCGCACATCGAGCGGCAATTTCAGTCCGCTGGCCGGCGCGTCGACGTAACGCACGACTTCGGCCACGCTGCGTTCGAAGGCTGCATCGCCACCCAGCAGGTTCGCGCGCGGAAACCGGTCCTGCAGGTCGCGCAGCAGCGCTTCCGGATCGTCGCCCAGCAGGATGGCGCAGATGCCTTTGTCGCTGCGGGCAACCAGCACCGCGCCGAGCGAGCATTCGCCGACCGCGAAACGGATCGCCGTGTTGGCGCCGCCGGCGCGGAACGCGCGCGGTGTCATGCCCAGCACCTCGTTCGACGTCGCGTAGAAACGTCCGCCGGAGTTGTAGCCGGCGTCCAGGATCGCCTGCGTCACGCTGCCGGCGCGGCGCAATTCGCCGCGCACGCGCCGCGTGCGCTGCGCGAGCGCATAGCCGCGCGGGCTCAATCCGACCGCGGCCTTGAATACGCGCTGGAAGTGGTACGGGCTCATGCCCGCCTGGCGCGCCAGCTCCGCGAGCCTGGGCGGCTCGGGCGCCTCTTCGATGTAACGGCAGATGCGCGCCATCAACGCCGAGCGTGCCTCGGCAGGCGATGCCTGGCGCGGCCGGCAGCGCTTGCAGGGCCTGAACCCGGCGGCTTCGGCCGCGGCGCAGTCGGCGTGGAATTCCACGTTCTCCGGGCGCGCGGCCCGTGCGGAACAGGAGGGGCGGCAATACACGCCGGTGGTGCGCACCGAGTAGACGAAGCGGCCGTCATGGGCCGGGTCGCGCGCACGCAGTGCTGCCCAGCGGGGGTCGCGAAAGCTGGTTTGCGGTGTGTTCATGGGCTGGCACTCTAGCCCATCGGCCGCTGGCCGACACTCCGCGGCTTGCGGTCGAATCAGCGGCCGGCGGCGCCGCGCGCCGCGGCCGCCGCGTGCAGCATCTTCGATCGCCCGCGCTGGCAGATCAGCAGCCCCACGGCGAATACCAGGATGCAGCCGCCCGCGCCCTTGAGCAGGAACAGCGTTGGATGCGCGCTGCCCGCCGGCGGAATCAGCGACACGATGGTGGCAAACGTCGTGGCCAGCACGCCGATCCACGCCACCACCCAGCCCATGCGCGGACCGCCGGGAATCAGCGCGATGCTGGTCGCGCCCGTGTCGGCGCCTGCGTCGGCGCCCGCATCGGCCGCGCGCCGCCGCAGCACCGGGAGTGCGGCGAAGATGTAGATCCACACTGCGCAACTGAGCGCCGCGGTCATGTCGATCAGCAGCAGGTAGGCCTCATGGATCGTCGAGCCGCAGATCGCGCCGAGCAGCACGATCGAGGTGGCCGCGGCCTGCACCAGCAACGCGACGTGCGGCGTGCCATAGCGCGGATGGATCGCGCCCAGCCGGCCGGGCAGGTAGTGGCCGAGTCCCATGACGAACGGCAGGCGCGCGGTGCCGGTGATCCACGCGCCCAATCCGCCGGCGCTGGTCAGCGCCAGCAATGCCGCGGCGATGACGCCGAACAGCGGCATGCCGATGCGCTGGCCGGTCGCCTCCATCGCTTCCGGAATGCCGCTGATGACGCCGATCTGGTCCGGCGGGAGCGCCACCAGGAGCGATGCCGTGCCGGCCACGTAGATGATCGTGATCACGACACCCGAGACCAGGATCGCGCGGCGAATGGCGCGCGCCGAGTTGCGGATCTCGTCGCCCAGGATCGGCCCGAGTTCCAGGCCGACGAAGGCCAGGATCAGGATCGCGAAGGTGTTGAGCGTCGGCAGCGATTGCAGGTTCGGCACCAGGTCGGCCGCGCGCACCTGCGTCGCCGAACCGTAGCGCCACCAGGCCACCGCACCGCCGATCAGCACCTGCGCGCCGACCGCGATCGAGGCCAGTCCGCCGATGTTCTGCAGCCACTTCGCGCGCCGCAGGCCGAGGATGTTCAGGAAGGTGACCGACCACAGCAGCGCGAGGCAGAAGACGCCGTTGTACATCGGGCTCTCGTCGAGCGAATGCAGCATCGGGCCGGCCATGTGCAGCACGATGCCCGACACGAACAGCAGCAGCGATGGGAAGAACACCAGGTTCGAGACCCAGTAGGCCCAGCCGGCGAGGAAGCCGTGCGTGTCGCCGAATGCCGCCTGCGTCCAGCGGTACAGTCCGCCGACGTGCGGAATGCGCGAGCTGAGCTCCTGCACGGTCAGCGCCGAGGGCACGAAGAACAGCAGGAACGCGACCACCCACAGCGTGAGGCTGGCCGCCCCGAGTTGCGCCGCCGTCGACAGCCAGCGCAGGCCGACAATCGCGGCGATGTTGAGCAGCACCAGGTCGAAGGTGCCGAGCGCACGACGCAGCCCCGGGCCGTTGCCCGGCTGGGTTTCCGAATTCATCAATCGCGAACCTTGACGCGCGGCCGCAGCCGCATGCGTCAAGCCTCGCACAATGCTTCGGCGGCGAGAAGTACCCGGAGTGGTTACGCTATCGTTTGCAGGCACGTTTTGAAGCAGAATGCGGGACACACGCGGCAACGGGGGAAAGCGCATGGGTCGACTCGGCTGCATTGTGATGACGCTCACGCTTGCGGTGTGCGCGAATTCCGCGACGGCGGCGAATGCCGGCGATAACGGTTCGCTCGATGCGGCCGCGGCCGCGCGCTTTGCCGCGCTGGCGCTCAAATGCCTGCACCAGGAATATCCTAATCACATCAGCCACACGCTCGACGGCCCGGGCGACGTGCGCGCGCCGCACGAACTGACGCCGGCGTTCTACGGCTGCCTCGACTGGCATTCCGACGTGCACGGACATTGGCTGCTGGTGCGGCTGCTGCACACGATGCCGGACGCGCCATTCGCCGCCGCCGCGCGCGC
>JAFEDW010000244.1 GCA_018241455.1 Pseudomonadota bacterium
ATGACGCCGCCGCCCGGATGGCAGCCCGCGCCGCAGAGGAAATAGCCGGCCAGCGGCGTGCGATGCTGCGTGGCGCCGGGCACCGGCCGCACCGCGAAGAACTGGTCGAGCGCCAGGTCGGCGTGATGCCAGTGGCCGCCGTGGATGCGGAACTCGCGCTCGATGTCCGGCGGCACCAGCAGCTCACTGTGGCGTACCAGCCCCCGCAGGCCGGGCGCGTATTGCTCGAGCAACTCGATGATCGAGGCGGTGAACGCCTGGCGTTGCCCTTCCCAGCCGCCGCGCAGCTCATACGGTGCGTAGTGCACGATTGCCGAGAGTACGTGCTTGCCCGCGCCCGCGAGCGACGCGTCGCTGATCGTCGGCAGCGTGAGCTCCAGCGCCGGTGCGCGCGAATATTCGCCGTACTTGCTGTGGTTGAACGCGCGTTCGACGTAGTCGAGCGTGGGCGCGATCAACAGGCGTGCGCCATGGGCGGCGGCCGGCAAGGCACGGAATTGCGGTGGCCCGTCGAGCGCCAGGTGGAGCTTGGCGGCGAGACCGCTCGTGCGCAGATGATGCACCCGGCGCACGAACGAGGTGTCGAGGTGTTCGGCGCCGAGCAAACCCAGCAGCGAGTTCTTCGGGTCGGCGCTCGAGATCACCGTTGCGGCCGCAATGGATTCCCCGGATTGCAGCGTGACGCCGCTGGCCCGATCGTCGGCCACCGTGACGCGCGCGACCGGTGAGGCCAGGCGGATCTGCACACCCGCAGCCCGTGCCGCGGCCGCCAGTGAGTCGGACACGGCGCCGAGACCGCCGACCGGAAGCGAGAGTCCGCGCGCGCCCGCGCCGTGTTGCAGCGCCAGGCGGTACAGCAGCGTCATCACGGTGCCGGGGGCGCGGGGGCCGAAGTTCGTGCCCAGCACGGCATCCAGCCCGAATGCGCCCTGCAGCAGCGGCGACTTGAAATGCTCGGTCAGCAGGTCATGGGCGTTCATGCCGGCGATGCGCAGCAGTTCGCGCATGTCGCGCCGGCCCAGCCGGCGGATCCGCCAACCCAGGCCAAGCAGGCTTAAGCGATCGCTCCAGCGATCGGTGCCCAGCCGCGGTGGCATCGAATCCAGCAGCGGCTGCAGCGCGGCGGCAAAGCGTCCCAGCTGCGACCGGAACTGCCGATACGCCTCGCGGTCAGCGGCATCGACCTCGCCGTCGAGCGAATCGCCGTCCATGATGAGTGGTGCGGCATCCGCGGCCAATGCCACCGTGGGCAGCGACTGCGCGGCCCAGCGCAGGCCGTGTTGCTCGAGCTGCAGCTCGGCGATCAGGCGCGCGGGCATCTGGTGCAACAGGTGAGCGCCGGCCGAGACGCGAAAGCCCGGCGCGAATTCGCGCGTCGCTGCCGCACCGCCGAGCCGCCCGGCAGCCTCGAGCACCAGCACGCTGCGGCCGGCGCGCGCGAGATAGGTTGCGCAGGCCAGGCCGTTGTGCCCGCCTCCCACGACAATGCAATCGAACCGCGACGTTGCTGTAGCCGCGGCGCTCACGCTGCTTCCATGCGCAGGTCGCGCAGCACGGCGCGCGCTGCGTTGGCGCCCGGAGCTCCCATGACGCCGCCGCCCGGATGCGTGCTCGAGCCGCACAGGTACAACCCGCGCAGCGGCGTGCGGTATTGCGCGTAGCCCGGAATGGGTCGATTGAACAGCAGCTGGTCGAAGGTCAGCTCGCCCTGGAAGATATTGCCTTCGGTCAACCCGACCTCATTCTCGAGATCCCAGGGCGTGCGCACCTCGGCGTGCAGGATCAGGCTCTTGAAGTCGGGACTGTGGCGCGCGATCGTGTCGATGACGGTGTCACCGAAGGCCTTGCGCTTGGTTGCATCCCACGGGCCGCTGGCCAGCTGGTACGGGCAGTACTGCACGAACACCGACATGTAGTGCTTGCCATCCGGCGCCATGGTCGGATCGATCTGCGTCGGGATCAGCATGTCGATGTACGGCGCACGCGACCAGGTGCCCTCCTTCCAGTCGTCGTAGGCGCGCTCCATCATCTCGATCGTGTCGGTCACGTGCATGTCGCCGCGCGTGCTCGGCGAACCCAGCGGTATTGCCGGAAACGTCGGCAGCCCGTCGAGGGCGATGTTAAGCTTGCCGGAGGAACCGCGGATCTTGAAGTTGCGCACCTGGCGCACGAAATCCTCCGGCAGATCGTCGCTGTCGACGGTCTCGAGGAAGGTGCGCTTCACGTCCATGTTCGAGAGCACCAGCCGAGCATGGATCTCCTCGCCGTTGGCGAGGGCGACGCCGACGCTGCGCCCATTGCGCACCAGGATTCGTTCGACGCCGGCATCGGTGCGGATCGTGCCGCCGCTGGCTTGCAACGAAGCCGCCAGCGCGCGCGTGACAGCGCCCATGCCACCGCGCGCGAATCCCCAGGCGCCGACGGTATCGTCGATGTCGCCCATGTAGTGATGCAACAGCACGTACGCCGTGCCCGGTGAACGCGGTCCGAGCGCGGTGCCGATGATTGCGCTGCCGGCCATGTGCGCCTTGACGATCTCGCTCTCGAAGTACTCATCGAGGAAGTCCGCGGCGCTCATCGTCCAGAATCGCAGCGTGTCGTACATGCGCTGCTCGCCGAGACGCTGGAAATGCCCGCCGAGGTACAAGAGCTCGCGGATGTCCCGTGGCCTGAACGAGGTCGGATCCGGCGGCTCGCGCATCAGCAGCGGCTTGATGAACTTGCACTGGCGGATCACGTCGCGCGCATAGCGGTCGTAGGCTTCGGCGTCACGCTTCGAGTGGCGCGCGATCTCCCGGCGCAGCGCGTCGTGGTTGTCGTACAGCGCCAGGTGGCCGCCGTCGCGCATCATCGTGCAGCCGCCGTCGTACGGGATGATCTGCAGCCCGTAACGCGGCAACTCGAGTGCGCGCATGATCTCCGGCCGCAGCAGGCTGCACACGTACGAGCAGTTCGAGTACGTGAATTCGCCGTACAGCTTGCGGCTGACCGCGGCGCCACCGATGTGCGGGTTGCGCTCCAGCACCTGCACCTTGAGCCCGGCGCGCGCCAGGTAGCAGGCGGCCACCAGGCCGTTGTGCCCGGCGCCGACGACCAGCACCTCCGGCTTGTCGCGCTCCCCCATCTTCGGCGCCGACGCGCTGCGGGCGCCGGTCAGGCGCCGTGTGCCGCGATCTGGCCGTTGCGGGCCGCGTCGAGCGTCACGTCGACCGCCTTTTCGAAGGCCCGCATCGTGTCCGTGTAGCAGGACTCGTCGTGCGCCGCGCTGATGAACCACGGTTCACGCGAATCCGGTTCGCACAGGATCAGCTCGTCGTGCAACACCCTGGCCATCGCGTCGTAGAAGGAATAGTCGCTCCCCTTCCAGTCGCGGTAATTGCGCGGCGGGTTCTGCGCGAAGTACAGGCCGGTCATCGACGGATGGCCGACGAAGCTGTGCGGGATGCCGCGCGCGTTGAGCACCGCGCGCATGCCGTTGCGCAGCCGCGTGCCGAAGTCGGCGATGCGATCGAGCGCG
>JAFEDW010000245.1 GCA_018241455.1 Pseudomonadota bacterium
TGGTTCTGGCCGTCGCTGATCAAGGGTTTCGTCGTGCCCAGCGGTACGACCGTGCAGTTGCTCGTCGTTGGCCTGCTGTGCGCGAGCCTGCTTGCGCTGGCCGGGGCCAGCCAGGCCACGCGGCGCGGGCCACTGCCGGCGGCGGCGCTCGCAGCGCTGGGCACCGCTGCGCTGCTGACGATCCTGCTGCCGGCGGCGGGCCAGTTGCCGCGCGAGCGCGAGTTGCAGCGCCTGGTGGCGGTCGCATCGGGCCAGTTGCATGCGGGCACGAACGTCTATTGCGTCGATGATTACGAGCAGTCCGTCGCCTTCTATCTGCGCCGCACCTGCACGCTGGTCGGCTATCGCGGCGAACTCGACTTCGGCCTGAATCAGGAACCCGGGAAATGGGTCGAGGACCTGGGCGCGTTCGCGGCCCGCTGGCGGGCCGAAACCGATGCGCTGGCGCTGGTCCGCCCGGAGAGCTACCTGGAGCTGCACCGGATGGGACTGCCGATGCGCGTGATATACACTGCGCCCACCCTGGTCGCGGTAATGAGGCAATGAAGGGTCCACAGCTCGCATTGGTGCTCGCCGGAGTGCTGCTCAATGCGATCGCGCAGTTGCTGCTCAAGGCGGGGGCGGGGTCGCTCGCCAACGTGGAACTGCGCGCCAGCAATGCCGCGGCGATCGCCAGCCGGGTCATCTTCAACGTGCCGATTCTCGCCGGCCTCGGCTGCTACGCGCTCAGCGTCATCGTGTGGATCCTCGCGCTCGCGCGCGTCGAGGTCAGTGTTGCCTATCCGATGCTGTCGCTCGGCTACGTGGTCAACGCGCTGGCGGCGTGGTGGCTGTTCAACGAATCGCTGAGCGGCGCGCGCATGGCCGGCATCGGCATCATCCTGGTCGGCGTCTGGCTCGTGGCGCGCAGCTCCAGCGGCACCTGAGCGCGGCTTCCATGACCCGCAGCGATTTCCTGCCCTTCACGCGACCGTCGATCGACGAGCCAACCATCGCCGCCGTCGGCGAGGTGTTGCGCTCGGGCTGGATCACCAGCGGGCCGAAGGTGCGTGAATTCGAGGCGCAGCTGTCGGCGTTGTTCGGCGGCCGGCCGGTGCGTGCGATGAGTTCGGCCACCGGCGCGATGGAGGTTGCGCTCGCGCTGTGCAATGTCGGCGCCGGCGATGAGGTCATCACGACGCCGCTGTCGTGGGTGGCGACGGCGAACGTCGTGCTGCGCGCCGGCGCGCGCCCCGTGTTCGTCGATTGCGATCCGCGCACGCGCAACATCGATCCGGCGTTGATCGAGGCCGCGATCACGCCGCGCACGCGCGCAATCCTGCCGGTCGACCTGGCCGGGCTGCCGGTCGATCGCGACCGGCTCTATGCGATTGCCGGCGCGCACAAGCTGCGCGTCATCGAGGATGCCGCGCAATCGATGGGTGCGAACTGGGCCGGGCGCATGGTCGGCAGCACCGGCGACCTGGTGTCGATCAGCTTCCACGCCAACAAGAACATCACCAGCGCCGAGGGCGGTTGCCTGGTGCTGAACGACGAAGACGAAGCGCGCCGCTGCGAGTTGTGGCGCCTGCAGGGCGCGAAGAAGAGCGGCGACAGCTGGGACGGCATGGATGTCACGCTCGCCGGCGGCAAGCACAACCTGACCGACGTGGCCGCCTGCATCGGCCTCGGGCAGCTGCCGCACCTGGCGGCGTTCACGGTCCGGCGCCGGGAGCTGGCGCGGCGTTACTTCGCGCGCTTCGACCGCACGCTTGGGTGCGAACTGCCGCTCGAGGACTATGCGCAGAGCAACTGGCACATGTTCCAGGTGCTGCTGCCGGCCGGGGCCGTGCGCAGCGTGTTCGTCGGCCACATGCGCGATGCCGGCATTGGGGTCGGCGTGCACTACCCGGCGATGCACCTGTTCACGCTGTTCCGGCAGCTGGGGTACCGGCCTGGCGATTTTCCGCATGCCGAGCGCATCGGCAGCCGCACCGTGAGCCTGCCGATGTTCCCGGCCATGGCCGACAGCGATGTCGACCGCGTACTCGCGGCCATGGCACCGGCGCTCGCCGCTGCGATTGCCGCTGGCGCCGAGGCCCGCACCGGCGCCGCGGGGAGATAAGCGCGCATGAGCATCGCGAGCGTGGAAATCAGCGTCGTCATCCCGGTGTACAACGAGGAAGCATCGCTCCCCGCGTTGTTTGCACGGCTCTACCCGGCGCTCGATGCATTGCACCGCAGCTACGAGATCATCTTCGTCAACGACGGCAGCCGCGATCGTTCCGCGGCGCTGCTGCGCGAGCAGTTCGAGCAGCGGCCGGATGTGACCCGCGTGGTGTTGTTCGCGGCGAACTTCGGGCAACACCGCGCCATCCTGGCGGGCTTCGCCTACGCGCGCGGCCGTTACCTGATCACGCTCGATGCCGACCTGCAGAATCCGCCCGAGGAGACCGCGCGGCTGGTCGCCGAGCTCGATGCCGGCCACGATTACGTCGGCACGATCCGCCGCCAACGCCAGGATGTGGCCTGGCGCCGCTATGCCTCGCGCTTCATCAACAGATTGCGCGAGCGTACCACGCGCATCCGCATCACCGACCAGGGCTGCATGTTCCGCGGCTACGCGCGCAGCATCGTCGATGCGATCAACCAGTGTTCCGAGAACAATACCTTCGTGCCGGCGCTGGCCTATACGTTTGCCAGCAACCCGACCGAGATCGACGTGCGCCACGAAGACCGCAGCGCCGGCGAATCGAAGTACTCGATGTACCAGCTGATCAAGCTGAACTTCGACCTGATGACCGGCTTCTCGAGCGTGCCGATGCAGTTGTTCTCGGCCTTCGGCTTCGGCGTGTCGGTGCTGTCGGTGTTGTTCGGCGCCGCGCTGGTCGTGCGTCGCCTGGTGTACGGCGCCAATCCGGCCGAGCAGGGCCTGTTCACGCTGTTCGCAATCGCCTTCCTGCTGATCGGCGTCACGCTGTTCGGCCTCGGGCTGCTCGGCGAGTACATCGGGCGCATCTACGAGGAAGTCCGCCGCCGGCCGCGCTACATCGTCGGCGCGGTGCTCGAGCGACCGCAAGATCCGCCGTGACCCGCGCGGTCGTGTTCGCGTACCACGACGTGGGCGTGCGCTGCCTGCGCGTGCTGCTGGCGCAGGGCGTGGACATCCCGCTGGTCGTGACGCACACCGACGATCCGGGCGAGCAGATCTGGTTCGACAGCGTGGCGCGCCACGCGCGCTGGCACGGCCTCGAGGTCATCACGCCCGCCGCCGCGAACAGTGCCGAGCTGCGCGAACAGGTGCGCGCGGCGCGGCCGGATTTCCTGTTCTCTTTCTATTACCGCCACATGCTGCCGGCGGAACTGCTGGCGATCGCACCGCGTGGCGCCTATAACATGCACGGTTCGTTGCTGCCGAAGTACCGCGGCCGCGTGCCTGTGAACTGGGCGGTGCTGCGCGGCGAGACGGAGACGGGCGCCACGCTGCACGCGATGACCGCGCGCGCCGATGCCGGCGGCATCGTCG
>JAFEDW010000246.1 GCA_018241455.1 Pseudomonadota bacterium
CATTCTCCCAACGGTCTAACGCGCGCTCAATCCGCGCCGTTCGCTTCGCTTCGTCATCGGCCATCGTCACCCAGATGCGTAGCGCTAACTGTTCAGCCTTCACGGCGTCGCGTAGAACGCCCAAGGCCAGTAGTGCGGACGCGAGTTTCTGTGTGGCTGACATTGCGGTAGCTCCAGTGTGTTGAGCACGGTCAGACACTACCGCAACATTCAATTGACAAAGGCTAAATCAAGCTAACGTCCACCATTCACTTCGTCGCATTTGCCAATGCGGCAGCCACGAATTCCACGTGTGAATCGCTCAAGTCGGCGCTCATCGGCAGACTGATGACCCTGTTCGCGAGCATTTCGCTGACCGGCAGCGGCGTGGGCTCGCACAGCTTCGCGTAGGCCGGCTGCTGGTGCAGCGGCCGCGGATAGTGCACCGCCGTCGGGATGCCGGCCTGCTTGAGCCGCTGCTGCACCTCGTCGCGATTCTCGACCAGCACGGTGTACTGCGCCCACACGCTGGTGCGCCCGGGACGCACCGTCAACAGCTCGGCACGCGCGCCGCTGGCGCGAATCGCCTCGGCGTAGCGCTCGCCGATCTCGATGCGCCGCGCCACTTCCCAGTCGAAGCGCCCGAGCTTGGCCAGCAGGATCGCGCACTGCAGCGTGTCCATGCGGCCGGCGATGCCGATGCGCGTGTGGTGGTAGCGCGCGCTCTGCCCGTGCACGCGGATCTCGGTGAAGGCCTGCGCCAGCGCCGCGTCGTCGGTGAACAGCGCGCCACCGTCGCCATAGCAGCCGAGCGGCTTGCTGGGAAAGAAACTGGTGCAGCCGATCGCCGACAGCGCGCCGCTCTTGCGCCCGTGATACGTGGCGCCGAAGCTCTGCGCCGCGTCCTCGATGACGGCGATGTTGCCGCGCTGCGCCGCGATGGCGCTGATCTCGTCCATGTCGCACGGCTGCCCGTACAGGCTCACCGGGATGATCGCCTTGGTGCGCGGCGTGATGGCCGCATCGAGCAGGTCCGCGTTGAGGTTCGCGGTATCGGCCTCGACATCGACGAACACCGGTTTCGCGCCGACCAGCGCGATCACCTCGGCGGTCGCCACGAACGTGAACGGCGAGGTGATCACCTCATCGCCGGGCCCGATGCCGAGCGCCATCAACGCGATCAGCAATGCGTCCGTGCCGCTCGCCACGCTCACGCAATGGCCGCTGTTCACGTACGCGGCCAGCCGTTTTTCGAATTCGGTCACCTCGGGGCCGAGGATGTACTGGCCGTGGTCGAGCACCGCCTGGATGCGCGCGTTGATGTCACCGCGCAGCGCGCGGTACTGGGTCTTGAGATCGATGAAGTACATGGCTGGCCGTCAGTCGGTGAGCGCGTTGCCGCGGGTCTCGATGATCAGCGGCACCAGCAGCAGCGCCAGCAGCGGCACAAAGCCGACATAGAAGATCGACTGCATCGCCGCGCCGCCGTGCGCGGCGGCCACCACCAGCGGCGGACCGGCTGCGGCCAGCACCCGGCCGATGTTGTAGCAGAAGCCGGCGCCGGTCGCGCGCAATCGTGTCGGGAACAGTTCGGGCAGGTAGAACGGGAAGGCGCCGAACACGCCGAACACCGGGATGCCGATCAGGAAGAACATGTACAGCCGCGTCTGCGCCGGCAGGTCGAGCCCGAAGGTCGCGAAGATGGCGGCCGCCGAGGCGGCGAAATACCAGCCGAACATCGGGCGGCGACCCAGGCCCTTGGCCAGCGGTATCGCCGCGAGCGTGCCGATCAAACCGCCGAAATTGAAGGCCAGCGTCGCGGTGAGCTTCCAGTCTTCGATCAGCTTTTGCGTGGCGGTGGCCGCAAGTCCGGCCGCTGTCGCGGCGTCGCGCGCCAGGCCCGTGGCGATCACCGGGATGAACGCGCTGCAGCTCCACCACGAAATCAACGCCACCACCGTCGTGAACGTGCCGAGCAGCGTGCGCCGCCGCAGCTCGGGCGTGAAGATCTGCGCCAGCGTGGCGCGCTTGCGCAACTCCTGCGCCTGCCAGCGCTCCGGTTCGCGCACGAACCAGCGCACCGCGAACGCGGCCGCCGCGGGCAGCAATCCGAACAGGAACACGTAGCGCCACGATTGCTGCGGGACGTCGACGAACCAGACGCGCGCCACCTGGTAGTTGACCAGCGTCGCCAGCAATAATCCGAACGGACCCGCGGTGTACAACAGCGCGCCGCCCTCGACGCGCCGCTTCTCGGGCATCACCTCGGCGACCATTGCCGCCCCGGCGGCCCATTCACCGCCGATGCCCAGGCTCGCGACCAACCGGAACAGCGCCAGTTCCCACACATTCGTCGAGGCGGCGCAGGCCGCGGTACCGGCGGCGAACATCACCATCGTCAGCAGCAGCGTGCGCATGCGGCCGAAGCGGTCGCAAATGTAGCCGAACAGCATGCCGCCGACCGCCCAGCCGAGCAGCAGCAGCGAGGTCAGCGCCGCGGTCCAGAACTGCGTCTGTTTGAGCGCCTCGGGAGAACCGAGCGGCAGATGCAGCAAGGTCGGGATGCAATTGGGCGCGACGTAGTTGAACAGCAGGCCGTCGAATACGTCGAAGCCCCATCCCAACCAGGCCGCGAACAGCACCAGCCACTGGTAACGCGAAATGCCCCACATGGGATTGCAGCCTACTGGAGCGGCGCTCAGCCGTCGAGCGGCGGCGACGCCGCATCAGCGATGCGGGCGCGGATCAGCGCGCTCACCAGCAGCAGCGAAATCGCCGTGCCGCCCAGGCCGACTTTCGCCAGGTGGGTCAGTACATCGCCGAGCGTGTACCAGCCATGGTGGTGGCGCCGACCCATCAACATCGAGGCGGCGAGCACCAGCACCGGCACTGCTGCATAGGCCAGCAGCCAGCGAAGCCGCTCGGTCGCGCCAAGTACCGCCCCCGGTGCCCGCGAGCCGGCGGCAGCCGGCGGCGGCAACGTGCGCCCGTCATGCGCCCAGCGCCACGCCGCGATCATGACGATCAACAAGCCCACGACGCTGCTGCCGTGCTGCAGCCAGCGATACAGCCGCAGCGGATGCCCGACCAGGTCGGGGCCGTAGACATCGTCGAGGAATGGCAGCATCTGCACGCCGCGCGCGCCCTCGTGCGTGAACGCATCCCAGCAGAGGTGCGTCACGGCGCCGAACAGCAGCGCCGCGCACACGCCGGCCCACGCGCGCCAATCGCCGTAGCGCACCGCCGCGTCGGCACCGTGCGGGCGCAGCCGCCAGCCACCCGGCAGCACTTCGGCCCACGCGGGCCGGATCAGTGCTTCGTACAACAACCACGACAGCAGCCCCACCGGCAGGCAGAAACTCAGCAGCGCGTGCGCGCTGTGGGTGGCGCCCCGGTCGAGCGGGAACGGCAGCAGCAAGCCGAAATCGGGCACCATGCTGCCGACGACCGCGGCCGAGAACAGCCCGCCGCGCCGCAGCCAGCGCCGCGCCGGCAATACCGCGGCCACATGC
>JAFEDW010000247.1 GCA_018241455.1 Pseudomonadota bacterium
GGCACCGTGTGGGGCATCATGAGTGCCTTCACTTCGTTGAGCAATGTCCAACAGGCAACTCTGGCGTCGGTCGCACCAGGCATCGCGGAAGCGCTGGTGGCGACGGCCTTCGGCCTGTTCGCGGCGATCCCCGCGGTCATCGCCTACAACCGCTATGCCGACCAGGTCGGTCGCCTGGAACTGCGCTACGACGCCTTCATGGAGGAGTTCTCGACCATCCTGCAGCGCCACGCGGCGCGTGGCGGCGGGGGCTAGATGGCGGGTCGTCCCAAGCGCCGCCTGATGGGCGAGATCAACGTCGTGCCGTACATCGACGTGATGCTGGTGCTGCTGATCATCTTCATGATCACGGCGCCGTTGCTGACGCAGGGCATAAAGGTCGAATTGCCGAAGGCCTCGTCCGAACCAATCGATGCGCGCGCGGTCAACAACCTTGAGCCACTGGTGCTGTCGGTCGATGCGCGTGGGCGCCTGTACCTGAACGTGGGCGCCACGCCGCAGCAGCCGATCGACGACGCCACGGCACTGGTGCGCGCGACCGCGGCGCTGCGTCGCGCGCCACAACGCGTGGTACTGGTGAAGGGTGATGCGGCGGTGAACTACGGACGCGTCGTCACGGCCATGGTCATGCTGCAGCAGGCGGGCGCGAGCAAGGTCGGATTTCTCACGGAGCCCTTGCCGCCGCCGGCTGCACCGCGGCCATGAACGCTGCACGGCAGGGCAACAGCGGCGCCTGGCGCCCGCAGGCCGTGCTGCTGTCGCTGTTGTTTCACGCTGCCGTGCTGGGCGCGCTCGGCTGGGGTTGGTGGCACCACGGTGCGCCAAAGCCCGTGCCGCAGCAGCTCGCGATCGAAGCGACCGTGGTCATCGACAAGTCGATGACGCCCGCGCCGGCGGCGGCGACCAACCCGCCGCCAGCGCAGGCCGCGCCGGCGCCCGAGCCCGAGCCGAGGCCGCCGCCGCCCGATGCACAGGCGCAGCAGCAGCGCGAACAGCAACTGCGCGCCGAGCACGAGCGCGAGTTGCAGCAGGCCGCGGACGAGCGCGCCGAACATGAGCGCGTGTTGCGCGAGCAGCGCGAGCGCGCGGCGGCCGAGGCCCAGCGACTCGAACAGGAAGCCGCGGCGCGCAAGGCCGCGGAAGATGCGCGGCGCGCCAAGGACAAGGCGCGCCGCGAGTCCGAGTTGCGTGCGCAACTGGCCGAGGAGGAACGCATCAACGCGGCACGCGGCAGCGCCGCGGCGACCGAATGGCTGGCGCTGATCCGCGACAAGGTGACGCGGGCCTGGATTCGCCCGCCCAGCGCGCGCGCTGGGGTAAACTGCGAGGTACTCGTGACGCAGGTGCCGGGCGGCGAGGTGACGGGCGTGGAGATCGGCAGCTGCAACGGCGACGCCGCGGTGCGCGAATCGATCAAGGCCGCGGTGCTGCGCGCATCGCCGCTGCCGACGCCCACGAACCCGGACCTTTTTGATCGCAACCTGAGATTCAATTTCCACCCCGATGAGTGATTCGCACCCGTGAGCAGCAACCCGATGCAACGCATGAAGTCCGCCGGCCTGCTGTGCCTGGCGCTGGCCTGCGCGGCGGCGGCGCACGCCGAGTTGCAGATCGACATCACCAAGGGCGTGACCGATCCGATTCCGATCGCGATCGTGCCGCTGTCAGCCGCGGCCGGCGGCGGTGGCTATGACTACGCCGCGGTCGTGCAGCACGATCTCGACGGCAGCGGCCGATTCCGCAGCATGGACCGGCGCAACATGCACCGGCAACCGGCAAGGGCGAGCGAGGTCGTCGCCACCGACTGGCACGCGGATGGCGCCGACTACGTGCTCGTCGGCCGCGTTGCACCGGGCGACGCGGCGCGCTCGAACATCGACTGCGACCTGGTCAACACGCTCAGCGGCGCGGTGCTCGGCAGCGTGCATGTCGAGGCCAACGCAGCCAATCCGCGCGCGGCGGCGCACCAGCTCAGCGATTTCGTGTACCAGAAGATCCTCGGCGCGCGCGGCGCCTTCGCCACGCGCATCGCCTACGTCGCCGTCGACGGCGCGCCGCCGACGCAGCACTTCCAGCTGATCGTCGCCGATGCGGATGGCGAGAACGCGCAGGTGATCCTCGACTCGCACCAGCCGATCATGTCGCCGGCCTGGTCGGCCGATGGCCAGTGGCTGGCCTACGTGTCGTTCGAAAACCATGTCGCGGCAGTGATCGTGCAGCAGCTGCGCACCGGACAGCGCCAGCGCGTCTCGGCGCGCGCCGGCGTCAACGGCGCGCCGGCCTGGTCACCTGACGGCCGGCGGCTCGCGCTCACGCTCTCCGGCACCGGCGGCAACCTCGACATCTACGTGCTCGACCTGGCCACGCAGGCGCTGACCCGCATCACCGATGATCCGGCCATCGACACCGAACCGGCCTGGAGCGCCGACGGGGCCGATCTGTACTTCACCTCCGACCGTTCCGGCGGTCCGCAGATCTACCGCACCGACGTCGCGCAGCACCAGCGCGTGCAGCGCATCAGTTTCGATTCACCGTACAACGCACGGCCGCGCCCATCGCCCGACGGCCGCTCGCTGGCGCTGGTCACGCGCGAGGGATCCGACTATCGTATCGCCGTGCAGGATCTGGCGAGCGGCACCGTGCGCGTGCTGACGCGTGGCAGCCTCGACGAGGCGCCCAGCTTCGCGCCCAATGGCATGACGCTGATCTACGCGGGCCGGGCCGGTGGCCGCGGAACGCTCGAAACCGTCGCCGTCGATGGCCAGGTGTCGCAGCGACTCAAATCGGATCGCGGCGACGTGCGCGAACCGGTCTGGGGTCCGTTCACCAGTCCATGAAGAATCCCAAAGTGGAGTACCTGCCGATGTACAGAAATCTCATCCTCGCCCTGGCCACCGCCAGCTTGTTGTTGACTTCCGCTTGCAGCGGCAAGAGCGCCGTAAAGCCCGCACCGACGACCAGCGCCGCTGGAGCCTCAACCGGCGCCAGCGCGACCGGTGATGGCGCGGTTGCCAATGCTGGCACCGTCGGGGACACCGGCGGCAGCGGGGCCTCGGCACCGGCCGGCGTGGCAAGGTTGATCTACTTCGATTTCGACAGTGCCGAGATCCGGCCGGAATTCGTCTCGGTCATCGCCGCGCACGCACGCGCGATCGCGGCCAATGCCAGCATCCACGTGCGGCTCGAGGGGCACACCGACGAGCGCGGTTCGCCCGAATACAACATCGGCCTCGGCGAGCGGCGCGCACAAGCGGTGCGTCGCGCGCTGATGCTGCAGGGCGTGGGCGAGGGCCAGCTGTCGACCGTCAGCTACGGCGAGGAGCGTCCGGTGGCCACGGGCCAGACCGAGGCCGACTGGGCGAAGAACCGCCGCGTGGAATTCGTCTACCTGAACTAGCAACCGGGCCCCCACATGAAAACGCTGCTACCGCCATTGTGCTGCGCGCTGCTGCTGGCCGGC
>JAFEDW010000248.1 GCA_018241455.1 Pseudomonadota bacterium
TTCGACCCGCGCGATGCCGGCTTTTCCTCGACCGGGCTCGGCGACATCACGCATAACCGCGTCGGCAGCACCGGGGCTTACCTGGCCGATTTCCTGTTCTTCCTGTTCGGCAAGCCGGCCTACCTGCTGCCGCTGGCGATCGCCGTCAGCGCGGTGCGCTTAGGGCGAGGCCGCGCCGAACCCGAGGCGAGCTCGCGCGTCAACCTGCTGGTGCGCGCGATCGGTTTCACGGTGCTGCTGTTGTGCAGCTGCGCGCTCGCGGCGCTCCATTGGAGTCCCGGCGTGCTGCGCCAGAGCGCCGGCGGCGTGGTCGGCATGGCGGTCGGCAGCGGGCTCGCCGCCGGCCTGAACCTGCTGGGCGCGACCCTGATCCTGCTGGCGGCCTGGGCGGCCGGCGCCGCGATCGCGTTTGGCATTTCCTGGCTGCGGGTCATCGACGGGCTGGGCGCGGCGGTGTGGCGCGGCATCCGCTACCTGCGCGAGCGCCGCCAGGTGACGCGCGAAGTCAGCGATGGACGCGAGCGCAAGCAGGCGCGCATGGAGGCCGGCGAGGCCGAGACCAAGAAGATCCGCGCCCGGCCGCCGCCGAAGATCGAAGCGCCAGCGCCGGCCGCGGCGAAGAGCGAGCGCGCCGAAAAGGAACGGCAAGTTCCATTGTTCGATCCACCGCAAGCCGGCGAGCTTCCCGCCCTCGGATTGCTCGACGATCCCGGTACGCGCGATCCTTCGTATTCGGCCGAGGCGCTCGAGGCCATGTCGCGGCTGGTGGAGCTGAAACTCAAGGATTTCGGCGTCGAAGTCGAGGTCGTCGCCGTGCACCCTGGTCCGGTGATCACGCGCTTCGAAATGCGCCCGGCGCCCGGCGTGAAGGCGAGCCAGATCACCAACCTCGCCAAGGACCTGGCGCGTGCGCTCTCGACCACCAGCGTGCGCGTGGTCGAGGTGATACCGGGCAAGTCCGTCATGGGGCTCGAGATCCCGAACGAGAAGCGCGAGGTGGTCACGCTCGGCGAGATCATCAAGAGCAAGGCCTACGACGAGGTCGCATCGCCGCTGGCGCTCGCGCTCGGCAAGGACATCGGCGGCGCGCCGATGGTCGCGGACCTGGCGCGCATGCCGCACCTGCTGATCGCGGGCACCACCGGTTCGGGCAAGTCGGTGGCGATCAACGCGATGGTGCTCTCGCTCCTGTACAAGAGCACCGCCGAGCACGTGCGGCTGATCATGATCGATCCGAAGATGCTGGAACTGTCGGTGTACGAGGGCATTCCGCACCTGCTCGCGCCGGTGGTCACCGACATGAAGCAGGCCGCCAACGCGCTGCGCTGGTGCGTGGCCGAGATGGAACGGCGCTACCAGCTGATGTCGGCGCTCGGCGTACGCAACATCTCGGGCTACAACCGCCACGTCAAGGACGCGATCGCCGCGGGCAAGCCGATCCGCGATCCGATCCTGACGATGCGCGCGGCCAACGATCCGTCGATCGACCAGAAGCAGATTCCCGACCTCGGGCCGCTGCCGTTCGTGGTGGTGATCATCGACGAGCTGGCCGACCTGATGATGATCGTCGGCAAGAAGGTCGAGGAGCTGATCGCGCGGTTGGCGCAGAAGGCGCGCGCCTCGGGCATCCATCTGATCCTCGCGACGCAACGGCCCTCGGTCGATGTGATCACCGGCCTGATCAAGGCGAATATTCCAACGCGCATCGCGTTCCAGGTTTCGGCGCGCGTCGATTCGCGCACCATCCTCGACCAGATGGGCGCCGAATCGCTGCTCGGGCATGGCGACATGCTCTACCTGCCGCCGGGGACGGCGATCCCGACGCGCGTGCATGGCGCATTCGTCAGCGATGCGGAGGTGCACCGCGTCGTCGACGCGCTGCGCACGACCGCGGCGCCGAGCTATATCCAGGCCGTGCTCGAAGGGCCCTCGCAGCCGCTGGTCGGCATCTCGGGCGAGGAAGACGAAGCCGGCGGCGCCGATGACGACGCCGAGCAGGATCCGCTGTACGACGAGGCGGTCAACATCGTAGTGCGCGAGCGCAAGCCCTCGATCTCCTACGTGCAGCGCCGGCTCAAGATCGGTTATAACCGCGCCGCGCGACTGATCGAGGCGATGGAGAGCGCCGGACTCGTGGGGCCGCTGCAATCGAACGGGGCGCGCGAAGTGCTGGCGCCGCCGCCGCCGGGATCCTAGCCATGCGGCGTTCGGGTTTGCGATGGGCCTGGCTTGCGTGCGCGCCGCTGTGGCTTGCCGCTGGCGCGCCTGCCGCGGCGGGTTCCGACACGACCGCGGCCGCATCTGCACCCGCGACCGCGCTGGATCGCTATCTCGACGGGCTGGGCACGCTGCGCGCCAGCTTCTCGCAGGTGGTCGTCGACGCTTCCGGCAAGCAGCTCGAAAAGGGGCAGGGCATTCTGCTGGTGCGCCGACCGGGTCGCTTTCGCTGGGAATACACGCCCGACGACGCGGGGCCACAGTTGCTGGTGGCCGACGGCTCGAACCTCTGGTTCTATGACCGCGAATTGCAGCAGGCCACGGTGAAACCCGCTGCCGCGGCGTTGACGGCCACGCCGGTCATGCTGCTGTCCGGCAGTGCCGCCGACTTGCGCGCCGCGTTCACGGTGGCGGCGGGCGGTGCGCGCGAGGGCCTCGATTGGGTCAAAGTGACGCCGCGCAGCGCCACGGCCGAGTTTGCCAGCGCCGAGCTCGGCTTCCGCAACGGGCAGCTCGCGCGGCTGGTGATCCATGACCGCCTGAACCAGACCGATACGCTCGAATTCACCGACAGCACGCGCGGTGCGCGCGTCAGTGATGCGGAGCTGCGTTTCACGCCGCCGGCGGGCGTCGATGTCATCGGCACGCCGCAGCCGCTGCCGGCCGCGCCGTGATCCACCCATGACGACGCGACGGCACCACCGCGTGTGGTACCTGCTCGGTGCGGTGCTGACGCTGGTGGTCATCGTCAGCGGCCTGGTGCCGAGCGAAGACCTGCCGCGCCTGCAGCTCAGCGACAAGTTCGAACACCTGATCGCGTACATCGGGCTGGCCGTGTGGTTCGGCGGCCTGCTGCCGCCGCGCCGCTACGTGCAGCTTGCGCTGGCGCTGCTCGCGCTCGGCGGCGGCATCGAGATCGCGCAGGGGCTCATGGGCCTCGGGCGCGAGGCCGATTGGCGCGATTTCCTCGCCGACGCGCTCGGTGTCGGCTTCGGGCTCTCGTTGAGCCTGGCGGGGTTGCAGTACTGGGCAAGCTGGCTCGAGCAATGGCCGAAACAGCGCTGAAATCCTGGCGGCCGCTCGCCGATCGCATGCGGCCGCGCACGCTGGCGGAGTTCGCCGGCCAGGCGCACCTGCTCGCGCCGGGCAAGCCGCTGTACGAAGCGATCGCCACGCATGCGCTCCATTCGATGATCCTGTGGGGGCCGCCGGGCACCGGCAAGACGACCCT
>JAFEDW010000249.1 GCA_018241455.1 Pseudomonadota bacterium
CGGAATCGCCGGGTCCTCGATTTCGTTCTCCGAGCAGGAAACGATGCGCACCCACGGTACGCCGTGCTGCTTGATCGCGGGGAACAGGATCACGTTGTCGATGCAGATCAGGTCGGGTTCGATCGTTGCCAGCACACCCGGCAGGTCGCGCTGCGCGTAGCGCGCGCTGTCGACGATCGCCGCCCAGCATTCCAGCACGTAGTTGTCGATCTGGTCGTAGGCCGATTTGTAGAAATTCGCCAGATGGCCGTTGATGAAGTCCTCCCAGAAGCGTGCCATCTGTTCGGGCGGCATCGGCTCGGAGAGATTCACCGGGTGCGCTTCGAAACCATAGCCGCGATACACATCGACGAAACCCGGATCCGACAGGAACACCGCGCGGTGGCCGAGCCGCGTGACGGCCTGCGCAATGCCGACGGAATTCAGCGCCGGGCCGAAGGCCGCTTCCGGAAAAAACGCGATGGTTCGGGTTGCTCGATCGGACATGCGCGCCTCACGAAAACGCTATTTGAGCATGACCATGCGGGGCGCGTCGAACCCGAGGATCGAGCCTTCGATCCTGCTAGGCTTATGCAATCGTTTCGACAAGTGGAAAGGGGTGCCGATTGGACATCAAGGACTTCAGCGCGCTCGGCGCGCCCGAGCAGAGCGCTCCAGCCGCCGCCAACCTCATCAGCGGCCAGCCGCGCCAGCAGATCTGGAACGTGCTGTCATCGGGCGATAGGCGCTTCCACGTCGGGCAATGGGCGTCGAGCCCCGGCGCCTGGCGCGTCAACTACACCGAGTACGAATTGTGCCACCTGCTCGAAGGCGTGGTGCGCCTGACCGACGCGGCCGGCGCGGCCAGGACTTACCGCGCCGGCGATACCTTCGTCATTCCCAGCGGTTTTCGCGGCAGCTGGGAAGTCGTCGAGGCCTGCCGCAAGATCTACGCGATCTACGAGTAGGCGCCTAGAACTTGTACAGCGCCTGCAGCCACGCCTGCGTGATGTCGGTCGAGCCGGCGAGGTCCGAGGTGTCGTGGCGGGCCTCGGCGCGGAATTCGTAGTTCTTCGCAGGGCTGTAGGCGAACGTCAACGTGCCTTCCTTCAGCTTCTGCCTGGCGCCGGCGATCGCGCCGTCCTGGTCGTCGAGGTACTCCAGTCGGAGCGAGGTGCGCCACTGATCGTTGATCGAGTAGTTGACGTAGCCCGCGGCGGCCCACCACGTGAACGAACCACCGCCGTTGGCGATTTCCTGCTTGTCCCAGTCGACGTTCGCGACCAGCGTCAACGACGGGCTGGCCGTCCATGATGCCATCAGGTCGACCAGCGTCTTCTTGCCGAGGCCCGCGGCGACGTCGGTATCGCCATAGTACGCGGCGCCCGTCAGCATGACGGCTTTCGAGGGCATCAGGCTGAAGCCCAGTTCCAGAGTCTTGCCGGAGCCGGTGCTCGATTCCGTGTTCCAGCCGTTGTTGGCGCCAATCGTGAACGAAGCCATGCTCGACGCCGCGTACACCACGCGCACGCCGGTATGGTTGATTGGTTCGGAATACCAGAACAGCAGCGAGCGCGTGACGTTCACGTCACCGTTCGGCGCTGCGACCTCGGCGCCCGCCAGCGTGGTGAACTTGCCCATCATGACGGTGGTCTTGCCGCTCGCGTATTGCACGTAGGCCTGCAGCAGGTCGAGGTGCGTGCCGCTGTTGACGTTGCCCGCGTAGCTGTAGCTCGGCGCGTACAGGCCGGTGCCAGCCTCGGTGCCATCGACGAGGTTCACGAGTGCGCCGAATCCGGTGCTCGGCAGCTTCGAGATCGTGATCGCGACCTGGTTCAACGCGAAGGTGTTGACCGAGTCGGTGCTGTCGGGCAGCAATTCCATCGAGTGATCGCCGTAGGAATAGGTGGCATCGATGTAGCCCGTGGCGGCGATGCCCGATGCATCCAGCACATCGGACAGCGTGGGCGATGCCGGCTTGGGCGGATCGTCCGCACGGGCCGCACTGGCCGC
Organism: Pseudomonadota bacterium; assembly: GCA_018241455.1. Lineage (GTDB taxonomy): Bacteria > Pseudomonadota > Gammaproteobacteria > Steroidobacterales > Steroidobacteraceae > FEN-1191. The sequence goes on from JAFEDW010000249.1 coordinate 1,993, forward strand.
GGCAGTCAACATCAGCACCGCCATCGGCACGACTCTTCCACTCATGGACATGTTGGTAGCTCTCCTACTGGGAGCGGCGTGCGAAAGCACTCGCCGCGTGTTGCCGATCCAATTTACAGCGTGTCGTCTGTACACGGCGTGAAGAAAAGCATGTCCCGTGCCAAACGATCAATAGTTAAATCCTATGATATAATAGGAAGATCAGATTGAATAGTAACTAATTGAACTGCTGGGACTTTATGGCGCTGATTCAAGCAGGGGGCGCAGTCGGAAGTGGGCGCCTGGCGCCGGTTGCGTGCGCCGTGCTGGCAACGGCGCCGGGCTCGACAGTGGATTGCTGCACCAATACGGGCGCGACGAGTGCGCGGCCTGCACCAAGCTGGCCACGCCGCCAGCCTTGGAGACCGGGCAGCGGTCTCGCTATCAGGGCGTCGCGTTGATGGCGTCGCTGAGGATCGTGAACAGCTGGTCGATTTCGGCGCGGCTGATCGTCAGCGGCGGCGAGAAGGCCAGTACGTTGCCGGTCGGGCGCGAGAGCAGTCCGCGCGCGAAGCAGGCGCAGAACACGTCGTAGGCGCGAGTCGGGCTGCGCGCGGCATCGGCCGCGAATTCGACCGCGGCGATCAAGCCGTAGTTGCGGATGTCGATGACGCCTGGCAGGCCGCGCAACGCGTGTGCGCGCTCTTCCCAGTAGGGCGCGAGTTCGGCCGCGCGTTGCGGCAGCCCCTCGCGCTCGTAGATGCCGAGCGTCGCCAGCGCCGCGGCGCAGGCCACCGGGTGGCCGCTGTAGGTATAGCCGTGGTAGATGTCGATGTCGGCCGCGGGGCCGGTCATGAACGCGGCATGGATATCGCGGTGCACGAACACGGCGCCCATCGGGATGGCGCCGTTGGTGATGCCCTTCGCCATCGTCAGCAGGTCGGGCGTGACCTTGAATTGCTGGCTGGCGAACCAGTCGCCGGTGCGGCCGAAGCCGGTGATGACCTCATCGAAGATCAGCAGCAGGCCATGGCGCGTGCAGATCTCGCGCAAGCGTTCGAGGTAACCGCGCGGCGGCACCAGCACGCCGGTGGAGCCGGCGATCGGCTCGACCATCACCGCGGCGATGCGCTTCGCGCCGTGTTCGCGGATCAGGCGCTCGAGATCGTCGGCGAACTCCACGCCCTGCGCCGGCTGGCCGCGCGAGAAGGCGTTGCGCGCCAGGTCGTGCGTGTCGCGCAGGTGCGCGACGTTCGGCAACAACGAGCCCTGCCAGGCCTCGCGGTTCTTCGGGATGCCGCCAACCGACATGCCGCCGAAGCCGACGCCGTGGTACGAGCGCTGGCGGCCGATGAACAGGTTGCGCTCGGGCTCACCGCGCCGGCGGTGGTAGGCGAGTGCGATCTTGAGCGCCGAGTCGGCGGCTTCGGAACCGGAATTGCTGAAGAACACCTGTTCCAGCCCGG
>JAFEDW010000024.1 GCA_018241455.1 Pseudomonadota bacterium
CTGCGTGGCAGCAGCTCGAAGGAGTTGATGCGCTCGCCCGCCGCGGCCCGCAATCGCGCGAGCAGCGTCACCGCCGCGGCGACATCCGGCACGGCAGCGAAGGCGGTGGCCGTGCTGCGCACCTGCGGCCAGAGCTTCAGCGTCGCCGCGGTGATGATGCCGAGCGTGCCTTCCGATCCGACCAATAGCCCGGTCAGGTCGTAGCCGGTGTTGTCCTTGTGCAGCGCGCGCAGGTGCGTGTACACGCGGCCGTCGGCGAGCACGGCTTCGACGCCGAGCGTCAATGCGCGCGCCATGCCGAAACGCAGCACGTTCAATCCGCCCGCATTGGTGGCCAGGTTCCCGCCGATCTGGCAGCTGCCGGCCGAGCCCAGCTCGAGCGGAAAGAACCGGCCGGCCTCGGCCGCGGCCTGGTGCACGGCGGCGAGCGTACAGCCCGACTCGACGGTCATCGAGAAGTTGGCGGCATCGATTTCGCGAACGCGCTGCATGCGCCGCAGGCCGACGACCAGTTGCGTGCCGGACTCGTCCGGCGTGGCACCGCCGCAGTAGCTGGTGTTGCCGCCCTGCGGCACGACCCCGATCCGCCGTTCGTGGCACCAGGTGAGGAGCAAGGCCACTTCGGCGGTGCTGCGCGGCAACGCGACCGCCAGCGCCCGGCCCTGGTACAGGCGCCGATGATCGACCAGGAAGGGCGCGGCATCCGCCGCCGCATCGACCAGCACGCCGGCCGGGATCGCATCGTGCAGCGAGCGCAGCAGCGCAGTCGTGTCGCGGTCGGCGGCGCTGGCCATCAAGGCGAAACCAAGCGCAGCGGAAGACTCAGGCCGCGATGATCGCGGCGCGCCGGCAACCGGGCTTGGTCAGCAGCATCTGCACGTCGCCGAGCGCGCGCTCGGCAAATCCGCCCTCGCAGCTGCACAGGTAGAACTCCCACAGCCGGATGAACTGCTCGTTGAAGCCCAGCTTGCGCACCGCGGCGATCTGCTCGAAGAAATTGCGTCGCCAGGTCGCCAGCGTGCGCGCGTAGTGCGGGCCGATGTCCTCGAGGTGGAAGATCTTCAGGTCGGTGACGCGCCGCAGCGAATCGGCGATCGCGCTGACCGAAGGGATGAAGCTGCCGGGAAACACGTAGCGTTGGATGAAGTTCACCGTGCGCAGCTGCGCCTGGTAGGCCTGGTCCTGGATCGTGATCGCCTGCAGCAACATCGCGCCGCGCTCGCGCAGCAGCGATGCGCACTTGGCAAGGTAGGTGTCGAGGTAGGGCGCACCAACCGCCTCGATCATCTCGACCGACACCAGCTTGTCGTATTGGCCTGTGAGCGCGCGATAGTCCTCGAGCAGCAGCGTGATGCGGTCCTCGAGGCCGTGGCGCGCGATCTGCTCGCGCGCATACGCATGCTGTTCGCGGGAAATCGTCGTGGTCGTGACGCGGCAGCCGTAGTGTTGCGCGGCGTGGATCGCGAGCCCGCCCCAGCCGGTGCCGATCTCGAGCAGGTGATCGTCGGGCTGCAACGCGAGCTTGCGGCAGGCGGCGTCGAACTTGGCGCGCGAAGCCTCCGCCAGCGTCGTCGACTCGTCGGCGAAGATGCCGCACGAGTAGGCCATCGTCTCATCGAGCATCAGCCGGTAGAAATCGTTGCCGATATCGTAGTGCGCGCGGATGTTGCGCTCGCTGCCTTGCCGGCTGTTGGCGTGCAACCAGTGGAACAGCCGCAGCAGCGGACGGCTGAAGAAGGTCCAGCGCTGGTCCATCTGATCCATGACGGCGCGGTTGACGAACATGATGCGCGTCAGCGCCGTCAGGTCGGTGCAGCGCCACAGCCCCTGGATGTAGGCCGCGCCTGCGCCGACGGTGCCGCCGAACACGGTGTCGGCGTAGAAGCGCGGATGCAGCACTTCGATCGTCGCGCCGAGCGGGCAGCGTTCGGTGCGCGCGCCGTAGCGGCGCTCGGTGCCGCCGTCGACGAGGCGGATTTCGCCGTCGCGCAAGCGTCCTAGTTGCGCGTGCAGCAGGCGCCGGCTGAGGGCCGCGAGCACGCCCGGCTCGGCCTCCTCGGGCAGTTCAATGTCGGCCGGCAGGATGCTCGGTTTCACGGCACCAGTATCCCCCCAAGCGAATGCGGCCGCCAAATACGGCCGGCGCATGATTCTTGTTCGCGTTAGCGCAGCCGGCGCGCGGGATTCTCACGCACGGCGAGCGGAATCGGTTTCAGGTCCCAGATGATGCCGCACCAGCTCAGCACCTTCAGCACGTAGAACGTGATGTCGTATTCCCACCAGTAGAAACCCTGGCGCACGGTATTGGGATAGTAGTGGTGGTTGTTGTGCCAGCCTTCGCCCAACGTGAGGATCGCCAGCAGCCAATTGTTGCGGCTGGTGTCCGAGGTCTTGTAGCGCTGCCGGCCGAACACGTGCGACAGCGAGTTGATCGTGTACGTGGCGTGCCAGCACACGACGGTCGAGATGACGAAGCCCCACACCAGCATCTGCCAGCCGGTGGTGCCGAGCTGTGGCGCGACGTTGTGCAGGATCACGCCCAGCAGGAACATGCCGACGCCGAGCAGCACCGGCACGAAGATGTCGAAGCGATCGAGCCAGCGCAGCTCGGGGAATTTCATCAGGTCGCGCACCAGCCGGAAATCCGGGGCGAAACCCTTGATCGTCAGGAACCAGCCCGTATGCGAACGCCAGAATCCATGTTGCGATGGCGAGTGGACATCGGACTCCCGATCGGAGTTGGCATGGTGATGCCGATGGTGCGCGGCCCACCAGACCGGCCCGCGCTGCACCGCCGAAGCGCCGAGCAGCCCGAACACGAACTGGCCCGCGCGCGAGGTCTTGAACGTGCGGTGCGAGAAGTAGCGATGGTAGAAACCGGTGATCGCGAACATGCGCACCAGGTAGGCGCCAATGGCGACGGCGATGGCCACCGGGCTGACGCCGGTCCAGAACGCGGCGAAGCAGGCCAGGTGCATCAGCAGGAAGGGCACGCTGCGCGCCCAGTCGACGCGATCGGGCATGTGCCCGCTGGCGATCGCGAGCTTCAGCTTGCTCGTGTCCCAGAATCCGGCCACGACGTCGCGGATGTACGCCCACAGGCGGAATGACTTGTGATCACCGGCAACAGCCATCTTTTACCCCGGGCCGCCTGGGCGACCTTAAGTCAATTCAGGAACCGAACGACTCTACCGAAGGAGCCCAAGGCTTGCAATCGTTCGCTGCATTTTCAATGACTTGAGTGAACGACGTCACACCTGCTGCCGGAGCGCTGCGATGCGCTCCTCGAGCGGCGGATGGCTCATGAACAAGCGCTGCAAGCCCGTGCCCGGCCCGCCGCCGATGCCGAACGCGGCCAGCTGATTCGGGAGCGACGGTTCATGCGCCAGCTTCAATCGCTCGAGCGCCGCGATCATGTTGTTGCGGCCCGAGAGGCGCGCGCCGCCCGCGTCGGCGCGGAACTCGCGCCGGCGCGAGAACCACATGACGATCATGCTGGCTGCGATGCCGAGCACGAGCTGCGTGAACATGACGGTGGCGAAATAACCGATGCCGCCGCGCCCCTCGCCATCGCGCGACAGCGCGCGATCGACGATGCCGCCGACGACGCGCGACAGGAAGATCACGAAAGTGTTCACGACGCCCTGGATCAGCGTCAGCGTGACCATGTCGCCGTTGGCAACGTGCGTGATCTCGTGGCCCAGCACGGCTTCAACTTCGTTGCGTTTCATGCCCTGCAGCAGCCCCGAGCTGACGGCCACCAGCGCCGCATCGCGGCGAGCGCCGGTGGCGAAAGCGTTGGGCTGCGGCGAGTCGAACACGCCGACTTCGGGCATGCCGATGCCGGCCTGCGTGGCGAGGTTGCGCACCGTGTTGACCAGCCATTCTTCGTTGGCGTTCGAAGGCTTCTCGATGACCTGTACGCCCATCGCGCGCTTGGCCATCCACTTCGACATGCCGAGCGAGATAAGGGCGCCGCCAAAGCCGAACACGGCCGCCATGACCAGCAGGCCGTTGTAGCTGCTGCCGTGCACGGCCAACCAGCGGTCGAGGCCGGTGATGCGCAGCACGACCGACAGCACCAGCAGTACGGCCAGGTTGGTGGCCAGGAACAGGAGTATCCGCTTCATGATGACAAACGCGCCTCGCAGCCAATGGATTGAGTTGAATCCTTCCTTGAGATGATACCGGACTGCCAGAGTTCAAGACCCTGGAAAACCTTTAGCTTTGACAATGAGTTGCGACGGAAATGCGCAGGCTGCGGCAGCTTCAGGACAGCACGGTGCCCAGCACGTGGCCCACGCCATAGGTGCAGGCGGCGGCGGCGGCGCCAATCAGCGCCATGCGCAGGCCACCGAGCACCGCGCTGCGGCCGTTGAACAGGCTGAGTGCCATGCCAACGGCAAACAGTGCGCCGAGCGTCACGCTCCCTGAAACGTACAGGGCCGTTCCGTCCGCGGCATGCACGAGGTAGGGCAGCAACGGCACCAGCGCGCCCGATCCGAACGCGCAAAAGGAAAAAATTGCCGCCGCCCACGGCGAGGCCAGGTCGTCGGGGTTGAGCCCCAGCTCCTCGCGCGCCAGCGTGTTGAGGGCGTGCTCGGGGCTCGACATCAGCCGCCGCGCGATGCCGCGCGCCTGTTCGAGTTCGACGCCTCGCGCCTGGTAGATCAATGCCAGTTCCTCGGCTTCCTCGGCCGGATATTCCGCCAGTTCGTCGCGCTCGAGGCCGATCTGGTACTCGTACATCTCGCGTTGCGAACGCACCGACACGTATTCACCCGAGGCCATCGACAGCGAGCCGGCGAGCAATCCCGCCAGGCCGCTGGTGAGGATGACCTGGCCGCTGGCGCCGGCGCCGGCCACGCCGAGGATCAGGCTGAGGTTCGAGACCAGCCCGTCGTTGACGCCGAACACCGCCGCACGCAGGTTGTTGCCGCCGGTGACGCTGCGATGGCGCTGGCCGACATCCTGCACGGTCACCGGCATCAGGTGCCCGTCGACGGCGCCGGCGCCGCTGTACACCGACAGGCCGCGCAATTTCATCGCCGCGAGCACCGGCTTCAGCGCGCGTGGCCCGAGCCGGCGCACCAGCGTGCCGACCAGGCGCGCACGCGTGCTCGGCCGGAATTCACCGGGGTTCGCGAGCCGTGCCCAGTGCGTCGCCTGCTCTTCGGCCGCCTGCGCGAGCGCGCGAAACAGTTGCTGGTGCCGCGGATCGGCGTCTGCGTCGGCGACCACGCGATACAGCCACGCCGATTCGCGCTCGTGATACCAGCTGTCGTGCGGATTGCTCATGGCACTGGAGCCACTAGGCTAGCAAACAACGGCCGGCCGGGGCGGCATTTCGGTCCTGGGCCGCACCGGCTAGCGGGCGTGCAGGAGCGGTGCGAGGTGCACCATCAATCCGGCGCTGAGGATGCGGCTGTCGATGACGGCGTGCGCTCCGGAGCGCATCACGTCCACGGCTTCGCTGACCGCCGGGTTGTCGACCACGACGAACACGGCCAAGCCGGGCGCAGCTTCCCGCAGTGCGCGGATCAGCGCGCTGGCGGCCATATCGGGCACCGCCAATGGCACGATCGCACAGGCCAGCGGCGTGCTGCGCGCCAGCGCGATGGCGCTCGCGCCATCGGCGCATTCGCGCATCGACGCCTGCAGCGCCGCCAGCACGCGCCGGATCTCGGCGTCGTCGCGTTGCCGGACGCACAGCACGACGGGCGATCTCCCGGCCGCCGCGGACGGCGCACCGCCCGCCGGGTGGTCGGTGATTGGTTGCAGCTCTGCCATGCTGCAAGTCTGGCGCCAGCTGGCTGGGCGCGTAATCAGGGATTCTGCGTAGCGTCCGCGGAATCGAGCACCATGCGCACCAGCTCGGCCAGTGAACTGGCGTGCATCTTCTCCATGACGTGCGCGCGATGGATTTCCACCGTGCGTTGGCTCACGCCCAGCTCGGCCCCGACCACCTTGTTGGCCTTGCCGCGCGTGATCAACTGCATGACCTCGGTTTCCCGCGGCGTCAGCGTCGCCAGCCGTGTGCGGATCTCGGCGCGTGCTGCCAGCCGCGCGCGCGTTTCGGCATCGCGCGCCATCGCGCGCTGCACGCGATCGAGCAGGTCCTGGTCGCGAAACGGCTTCTGCAGGAAATCGAAGGCCCCTTGCTGCATCGCCTCGACCGCCATTGGCACATCGCCATGCCCGGTGATGAACACCACCGGAATCGTCGCGCCGCGGCGATTGAGTTCCTGTTGCAGCTCGAGCCCGCTCATGCCCGGCATGCGCACGTCGAGTACCAGGCAGCCCGGATCGCGCCGGTCGTAGGCCGCCAGGAAGTCCTGCGCGGAGGCGTAGGCCTGCGCCGGCAGTCCGACCGAGCGGATCAGGAAGCGGAGCGATGCTCGTACGGCCTCGTCGTCATCGACAATGTGGACACTGGGCGGATGGTTTTTCATGGTTGGGCTCCGGAAACCGCCGGGAGATTGAAATGAAAGCAGCTGCCGCGCGGCTCGTTGGCGCGCCAGGCGAGCCTGCCGCCGTGCGCTTCGACGATCGAGCGGCTGATCGCCAGACCCAGCCCGGTGCCGGCCGGCTTGGTCGTCGCGAAGGCTTCGAACAGCCGGTCGCGGATCGCCGCATCGAGGCCCGGCCCGAGGTCGCTGACGCTCATTTCGACGCCGTTGCCGGTGCGTGCCGTGCGCAGCGTCACGCGGTGTTCGCAGCCCGGGCTCTGCACGGCCTCGATCGCGTTACGCACCAGGTTCAGCATGACCTGCTGCAGCTGGATCGTGTCGCCGAGCACCGGCGGGAGCGAGTCGGCCAGGTCGATGTCCAGCTGCACGTTGTTGGCGCGCGCGTCCGATTCCGCGAGCACGACCAGTCCGCGCACGACCGCGTTGAGGTCGAGCAGCTCCTCGCGCGTCTGGCGGCTGCGTACCAGGTCGCGCAGGCGCCTGATGATTTCGCCGGCGCGCAGCGCCTGCGCGCTGATCTGGCGCAGCGCGCCGACCACCTCACCGAGGTCCGCGCCGGACTGTGAGGCGAGCCGCTCGGCCGCCTGCGCGTACATCGTGATCGCGGTCAGCGGCTGGTTGATCTCGTGCGCGAGCCCGGTGGTCATCTCGCCCATCGTCGACAGGCGTGCGACGTGCATCAGCCGCTCGCGCGCTTCACGCACCGCTTGCTCGGCCTCGAGGCGTTGCGTTTCCTGCGCGCGTCGGGCGCTCAGGTCGTGCAGGAAGCCGACAAAGTGCGGCGGATCGTAGCCGTCGATGCGGCCGACGGCGAGCGAGACCGGGAACTGGCTGCCGTCGCGGCGCAGCGCGGTGACATCGCGGCCCACGCCGATGACCTTCGGCGTGCCGGTGTCGAGGTAGTTCTTCAGGTACCGGTCGTGCCGGTCCCGGTCCGGCGCCGGCATCAGCATGCTGACATTCTGGCCGATGACCTGTGCGGGTTCGTAACCGAACATGCGCGCGGCGGCGCGATTGAAGGTCGTGACGCAGCCGCGGTGATCGATGATGATGACTGCATCAACGCAGGCGTCGAGCAGGGCCTGCAGTTCGCCGTTCACGACACGGCACGCTCAATAGTTCTCGTCGCTCTCCTCGTCGAGATCGTCGTCGTCCTCATCTTCATCTTCGTCTTCGTCGTCATCCCAGTCGTCGTCCTCGTCTTCATCCTCATCGTCGTCGCCGCCGATGTCGGCGCCCGACCAGCCTTCCGGCTGCTCGATCTTCTCCAGGTCGAACTCGGCCCAGGTGTCGACGTCGATCTCCTCGATGTCGCCATCGAGGTATTCGATCTCGATGAGCTCGGCATCCTCGTCCACCGACAGCACCCGGAAGCTGTCGTTCTCGTCGATGTTCTCGTACCACTGGCCCACGACGGGCTCGAATTCTCTGGCCACCGGTCTGATCCTCTTGCAGCTCCCAGGCCGCTGTGCGGCTCCGGGGCTGATATTAGGGTCAGCACGGCGATTTAGGCAACGCAGGCGCGGCCGGCTGCTCGTCGAGTAGCTGCCGGGCGGCGTGGTTCGCCTCCTCGTCCAGTATGTGTTCGGCGACGTGGTCGAGGTCCTCGAACTGGTCGTTGTTCACGGCCCAGAAGAACGCCCACACCGCCACGCCGAGCAGCAGCAGGCCGAGCGGGATCAGCAGCAGCGCGATGCTCATGCGGCACCTCCGGCGAAGCGGCGCGCCCGCTCAACGACGTACAGCGAGCTGCCCGACATGCCGAGCGCGGCGAGCCACGGCGAGACCAGGCCGGCGGCCGCCAGCGGCACGGCGCACAGGTTGTAGCCCAGCGCCCAGCGCAGGTTGGAGCGCATCAGCCGCATCGTGCCGCGCGCGGTCTGCACGGCCGCCGCCACCGACAGGAGCGATTCGTTCATCAGCAACAGGTCGGCGGCCGCGTGCGCGAGCGCCGCGCCGCCGCCCATTGCGCAGGACACATGCGCCGAGGCCAGCACCGGGCCGTCGTTGATGCCGTCGCCAACCATCAGCACGCGCCGGCCCTGGGCCTGCAGCTCCCGGATCAGTCCGAGCTTCGCCTGCGGATCCATCCGCCCGCTGGCATCGCTGATGCCCAGTTCGGCGGCGACGCGCGCCACGGTCGAGCGGCGATCGCCGCTGGCGATGCGCACCGTGAGCCCCAGCTCGCGCAGCGCCGCGATCGCCGCGGCCGCCTCCGGGCGCAGCGAATCCGTGACGGCAAAGGCGGCGCTGAAGCCGGCGGCCGAGCCGAGCCAGATGAAATCGTCGCTGTCGTCGGCCGCGGCCGGCGGCGCTTGCGTGCCGGCCAGATCCGCCACGTACTCGCGGCGCCCGATGCGCCACAACGCGCCGTCGATCCGACCCTCGAGTCCCTGGCCGGCGCGTTCGTGCACCGCGTCGATGGCGGAGCGATCGGCGGTCGCGCCGGTGAATGCGGCGGCCAGCGGATGCGCGGATTGCTGCTCGAGGCTGGCGGCCAGCCGCAGCACGGCCGCGCGTTCCAGAGTACCGAGGCAGCGCACCTCGGCCAGCTGCATGCGCGCACTGGTCAGCGTGCCGGACTTGTCGAGCACGACCGTATCGACCGCGGCCAGCCGCTCGAGCGCATCGGCCCGCGTGATCAGCATCCCACGGCGCGCGAGCCGCGTGGTCGCGGCGGCAATCGCCACCGGCGTGGCGAGCGAGAGTGCACACGGGCAGGTGACGACCAGCACCGCGAGCGTCGCTTCGAAGGCGCGCGCGCGATCGAACCAGTACCAGAAGCCGGCCACGGCCGCGGCCAGCAGCACGATCCAGAACACGAACTGCGCCGCGGCGCGATCGGCCGCCAGCGCCTGTGGCGGGCGCTCGGCCTGCGAGCGTTCGATCAGCGCCGCCATCGTCGCGAGCGTGGAGTGACGCGCGTCGCGGCTGGCGCGCACCGTGCAGGCCGCGCCCGCGTTGATCGCGCCGCCCGGGAGCGCAGCTCCGGCGCTGCGCGCGACGGGCACCGATTCGCCGCTGATCAGCGATTCATCGACCAGCGTGCCATCGCTCTCGAGGACACCGTCGACCGGAATGACGGCGCCCATCGGCACCACGAGGCGATCGCCAGCGGCCACCTGCGCGAGGCCGATGCGCTCGCTGCCGCCGTCGGGCTTGAGCCGCGTGACCGTAGCCGGGAGGCTGCGCACCAGCGCTTCGCCGGCATCGAGGCTGTTGCGGCGCACGTTCATCTCGACGTAGCGACCGACCAGCAGGAAGCCGATGAACATCGCCACCGAATCGAAGTAGACGGTGCCGGTCCCGCGGAAGGTGTTCACGACGCTCGCGACGAACGCCAGCACGAGCGCCGCGGCCACCGGGACATCCATGCCGAGCGAGCGGCGCCGCAGGTCGCGCCAGGCGCCGGTCAGGAACGGCGCGCCGGAATAGAACATGACCGGCACGGCGATCAGCATCGCCGTCACGCGCAGCAGCTGCTCGATCCAGGGGTCGATGCCGCTCCACGCGCCGGCATACAGCCCGACCGTGTACATCGACATCTGCATGGCGGCGAGCGCGGCGAGGCCGATGCGTTTTTGCATGCGGCGCCGCTCGGCCCGCTGTGCATCGCTCCCCGCGGCGCCGTTGAGCGGCACGGCGTGGAAGCCCAGGTCCTCGACCGTGTCGAGCAGCGTGCCGAGGCGCGATCGCTCCGGATCCCAGGCGACGCTGACGCGCGCGGTCGTCAGGTTGACGTCGACGCGTTGCACGCCGGGCAGTGCGCCGACCTTGCTGCGGATCGAGCGGGCGCAGTTCGCGCAGTGCATGCCTTCGGCGAAGAACTCGAGCTGCTCGAGTCCGCCGGGCACTTGCCAGTGCAGATGTGCGGCCGCCTGGCTCAAGGTGCGCCCACCTGCGCCGGTTCGCTCAAATCGCCGTGCAATCGCGCACGCAGCAGCCAGCCAGCCTGGTCGTCGGCGAGTTCGAGCCACCAGTGCGCGGCGGGTGGCGCGGCGCATGGCGCGCTGTAGCGGCCATCGGCGCGCTGCAGCGTGCGGTGGAGGTCGGCGGCGCTCTGCGTAGGATGTGTCAGGGCCAGCCGCAAGGTCGGCGGCGCCGCGCCGTGCAGCGTCACGACGCAGCGCTGCGTGCGCGCATCGAACCCGACCGTGGCGCCGATGCCGCGTTGCGCGGCCAGCGCTTCGCGTTGCTGGTCACGATCGAAGTCCTTGCCTTCCCAGTGGTAGTCCTTCGGCAGCTCGCTGTCGCCGCGCGTCACCGCCAGCGCCAGCGAGACGAAGCTGCCGGCTACCGCGAGCAGTGGCAGCGCGATGACCAGCACGAGTACCGGGTTCGAGGGCTTGCGCATGGGATACCTACCTGGATGGCGCGAGCAACCGCGCGTCGTGCGTGGCGGCTACGCCCGGATCATCGCGCGCCGTGATGTGGAACTGGATGGTCTCGGAACCGGCCGGCTGGTAGGCGTCGCGCCGTACACGCACCACCGCGGGATAGACTTCGCCGGGCGCCACGCTATAGCTGGGACTGGCCGGATCGAGCGTCAGCACCCCTGGGCCGCTGACCGATACGTCGATGCGGCGGTTCAACTCGGACTTGTTGAGGATCTTGAGCGTGTAGACATTCTCGATGCGCCCATCGTCGAGCAGGCGGAACAGGCTGTTGCGGTCGCGGATCACGTCCAGCCCGAGCGGCGTGCGCAGCGTCAATGCCACGCCGAAGCCGACGGCGAGCAGCGCGAGTATTGCGCCATAGATCAGGATGCGTGGCCGCACGACGTGCGTGGCGCCGTGGTCGAGCGCGTGCTGCGTCGTGTAGCGCACCAGCCCGCGCGGATAACCGATGCGATCCATGACGCTGTCGCAGGCGTCGATGCAGGCGGCGCAGGCGATGCACTCGATCTGCAGGCCCTTGCGGATGTCGATGCCCGTGGGGCAGACCTGCACGCACCAGGTGCAGTCGATGCAGTCGCCCAGGCCCCCGGCGCCGCGTGCCGCCGTGCGCCGCCGCGCGCCGCGCGGTTCACCGCGCTCCGCGTCGTAGGTGATGATCAGCGTGTCCTTGTCGAACATCGCGCTCTGGAAGCGCGCATAGGGGCACATGTACTTGCACACCTGCTCGCGCAGGTAGCCGGCGTTGCCGTAGGTGGCGAAGCCGTAGAACGCGATCCAGAACAGCTCCCACGGGCTGAGCGACAGCGCCAGCGTATCCGCGGCCAGCGCCCGGATCGGCGTGAAGAAGCCGACAAACGTGAATCCCGTCCAGGCGGCGAAGCTGACCCAGAGGATCTGCTTCGAGCCTTTCCGGAACAGCTTGTTCAGGCTCCACGGCGCGGCATCGAGCTTGATGCGCGCCTGGCGCTTGCCCTCGGCGAGCCGTTCGAGCCACAGGAAGGCTTCGGTCCACACGGTCTGCGGACAGGCATAGGCGCACCACAGGCGCCCGGCGAGCGCCGTGAAAAAGAACAGCGACAGCGCGGCCAGCACCAGCAGCCAGGTGAGGAAAATGAAATCCTGCGGCCACATGACCAGCCCGAAGATGTAGAACTTGCGCTCGACCAGGTCGAACAGCACGGCCTGGCGACCGTGCATCTCGAACCAGGGCAGCAGGTAGTAGAGTCCGAGCAGCACCCACACCGCGAGCACGCGCAGCCGCGCGAAGCGGCCCCCGATCTCGCGCGGATAGACCTTCTGGTGCGCCTGGTAGTAGGAGCCGCCGTCGGATTCGACGACGGCGCCGTCCCCGCCGTTCATGACGGCGTTCCCTGGCTGCTGCCCGGTCGCTCGTCGGCGCTGATGTGCCGGTGCACGTACAGCGCCAGCGCGCTGGCGAGCGCGCCCAGGCACCACAGCCCGAAAAATCCCAGTGTATAGACGCCGAGCCGATCGATGCGATCGCTCTCGGGGTAGTTGCCGACCAGGTCCTCAGGTGCCACGAAGGCGAAGAAGAACATCGTGCCGGCGCAGGCCGACAGGAACGAGGCCCACAGTACCGCGCCTACCGCCAGCGCCCGCCGGCGCCCATCGCGCCGGCCTTCAGGGACTGGCGGTGCCACTGTTAGCGCCCGCGCCGAGCGACAGGACATAGGCGGCCAGCAGTTTCACGCGCACGGCCCCAAGCCGATCGAGCTGCGCCGGCATCAATCCCTGCCGGCCGTTGGCGATCGAGGCGCGCACCGCGTCGACGGAGCCGCCGTACAGCCAGGTGTGATCGGTGAGGTTCGGAGCGCCGATGGCCTGGTTGCCCCGGGCGTCGGTTCCGTGACAGGCGACGCAGTTGGTTTCGAACAGCTGTTTGCCCGCCGCGACGTCGCCGGCCGGCACCGTGCGGCCCGACAGCGACAACACGTAAGCGACGAGGTTCTCGACACCGTCGCCCCCCAGCGCGGCCTGCCACGGAATCATGACGCCGTTGCGGCCCCCGGCAATCGTCGCCTCGACCTGTTCGGCCGAGCCGCCGTACAGCCAGTCCGCATCGGTCAGGTCCGGGAAGCCGGGATTGCCGTGTGCATCGGAGCCGTGGCACATGGCGCAGTTGTTCGCGAACAGGTTGCGTCCGACGACCAGCGCCTGCGGATCATTGCGCAGGTCCTCGACCGATTTGCCGGCGAACTGCGCCAGCAGTTGCTGCGCCTGCGCCTCGCTCGCGCGCTGCTGCGTTTCGTGCTGGTTGATCGAGGTCCAGCCCAGCCGCCCGGCATAGTTGCCGAGCCCCGGATACAGGAACATCGACAGCGTGCCGAAGATCACGACGCCCGCCACGGCGACGCTGACCTGCTCGGGCTTGCCGCGCACCAGCGGCTCCGCCGCCAGCACCGCAGCCGCGCCGCAGATCGCGCTGCCCGCGCCGACCAGCATGGCGAGGGCCCGGTCGAGCCGCAGCCAGCGCGTGCCGACCTGGTAACTGAGCACGAAGGTCGACGTCACCATCAGCGCGTCGACCAGCACGCCCTGCCACCCGACCTGGTCGATGTCCTGCAGCGTCAGCCGGAATCCATACAACACCACGCCCACGCGCAGCAGCCGCTGGCGCGCGACGACGACACCGGGCTCCGCGCGGCCGGCGATCGCCGGATAGACGCTGTTGCCCGCCAGCATGCCGAGGATGATTGCAATCGTCAGCGGATTGATGCCACGCGCCTCCAGCACGGGCACTTCGCCGAGCAGTACCGCCAGCGCGCCGAGCGCTGCGCTGACCAGCAACCCCGGCCAGAGGCGTGCAAATCTTCCGGGCTCAGGCATGTGCCGATCGCAGTGCCGCGCGCACGTGGCGGGCAATTACCAGTTCCTCGTTGGTCGACACGATCCAGACCGGGCAGCGTGAAGCCTCGCTCGACACCACCGCCTGGTGGCGCTCATTGCGCGCCGCGTCGAGTTGCACGCCGAGCCACGCCAACCGCGCGACGATCTGCGCGCGCACGATCGCGCTGTTGACGCCGATGCCGCCGGTGAACGCCACCGCATCGAGCCCGCCGAGCGCCACGACCAGCGACGCAGCGTGCCGGGCGGCCCAGTAGCTGAAATGCTCGACCGCAAAGCGGCAGGCTTCATCGTCGCTGCGCGTGAGCTCGCGCATGTCGGGGCTGCGCCCGGACACCCCCAGCAACCCGGAACGCCGATACAGCAGTTCCTCGAGCTCGGCCGTCGACAGGCCACGCTCACGCTGCAGTGCCAGCAACACGCCCGGATCGATCGCGCCGCAGCGCGTGCCCATGACGAGTCCATCGAGCGTCGAATAGCCCATCGTCGTACCGACACTTCGACCGTCACGCACCGCGGCGACGCTGCAACCGTTGCCGAGATGGAAAATGAGCAGGCGCTGCGGCGGCACGCCGCCGGCCAGTTCCGTCACCGCGCCGCTGACGTATTCGAAACTCAGGCCATGGAAGCCGAAGCGCCGATAACCCGCTGCGTGCAACTCCGCCGGCAGCGCATAGCGGCTCGCGACCGCGGGCACGGTCGCATGGAACGCGGTGTCGAAGCAGGCCACCTGCGGCATGCGCGGCGCGACGCGGGTCAGCGCATCGATCGCCTCGAGGCCGTAGCGGTTGTGGAGCGGCGCCAATGCACGCAACGCATGCAGGGCATCGCGGTGACCGTCCTCGAGCAGCAGCGGCCCCACGAATTGCGCCCCGCCATGCACGATGCGGTGGCCGCAGGCCGCGACGCCATCGAGCGCGCAGCCGCGCCGGGCCAGCTCGGCGAGGATCACTTCGAGCCCGGCCGCGTGCCCGGTCGATGCCGGCAGTTCGGCGGCGGCGCTCGCGACCTGGCCGTCGGCGAGAAAGCGCGGCCGCGTGCCGATGCCCTCCACCTGGCCGTGGCACAGGCGCGATTCGGCCGCGAACAGC
>JAFEDW010000250.1 GCA_018241455.1 Pseudomonadota bacterium
AGCGTCGAATCCTCGCCGTAGGCGGGCAGGCCGATGAACGCAAAGCCCAAAGAAGGGACGCTCAACCCCGCCTGGCGGAGCGTCTGGTTGATGCCGCGCGCCAGCAATTTCTTCAGCGCTTCGAGGCCGACTTCGGGGTAATAGGCCGTGCCCTCGGTGTGCGAGGCCAACACTTTCCCCGCCTCGTCGATGAGCAGGAAGAGCGTCTTGCTGCCACCGCCATCGACGCCGAGATAGGTTCTCATCGTCACGCACACAGGATAGACCCGGAACAGAATCTATACCAGAATCCAGGCCATGCCGACCGTGTCGATCCATTTCAAGGAACTCATCCAGGACTCCCAGAACTACGGGAGCGATGATGAACACATGGTGTCGCGCGTGTTCTTCGACCTGCAGGTGGGCGACAAGCGGTATCCGCGTGCGCACGCGAACATCAGGCAAGAAGTCGGAGCGGGTGTGTCTGATCCGATCGAAGTATCGCCGCCAGCGGGATACGCCGGCCCGTTCGATCTCGGGAAATTCCAGGCCGAGGTCGAGAGTTACTTCCGTAGCGTGGTTGGCAAGTCCAGGTCACGTATCCGCGACTGCCGGTACCGGAAGGACGTTACGGTGTCATTCGAAATAGTCGCTTGATTCCGCCAGCGTGATGCCGGAGCAGCGATCGGCAAGCCGCGCAACTGGTTGAATTACCTCGAAAGCGGCCCTTGCGCCACGCCGCCTGAATGGTCACTCTGGCCCACTAATCGATTCTGCGCTAGGCTTGGCTCGGGGGAGTGGCATTCCGAACGTGCACACGCGGCCACTCGAGAAAAATGAATAACAATAGCCATCCGATCGCAGCGCGGCTGCTCTCCTTGGGCCTGTCACTGATCCTCGCGAGCTGCGGCGGTGGGGGTGGAGGCGGCGGATCATCCAGCACCGGAGGCGGTGGCGGCGGCGGAAGTGGCGGCACCGCGAACCTGTCGATGTCCGTGTCGACGAACACGATCAGCTCGAGCGCCACGGTCGGCCAGGCCGCGCCCACCGGTTCGTTCGTCGTCGATGTCGCGGGATTGGCGGCATCACAGAGCGTCTACCTGCAGGTCGAGACGACCAACGTGGGCATCAGCGGCATCACGGATTCCGGCGCGCTGCCCGACACGATAGACGTCCAATTCAAGGACCCGGCGGCGTTGGGAGCCGGCACGTATACCGACACGATCAAGGTATCGGTGTGCACCGACACCACCTGCAACGTTCAACTCAAGAACAGTCCGCAAAACATCGCCGTGACCTACACGGTCACCGCGAATGCGCAGGCCTTGGTCATCACGTCGTTGTCGCCGGCGAGCGCGGTGGCCGCCGGGCCGGCGTTCCTGCTGACCGTGAACGGCACCAATTTCACTCCGCAGACGACGGTGTACTGGAACAACGGTGGGGTCGGTCAAACCACCTACGTGAGTGCAACCGCGGTGACGGTGCAAGTGCCGGCCTCGTACATTGCCACGGTTGGCACGGCTTCGGTTTCCGTGTACGACCCGTCGATCGGATATTCAACCGGGGTGGACTTCCCGATCGTTGCCGGAAGCCTTTCCGTGCGAGCCATGTCACCGACCACGGTGGAAGCGGGCGGCCGCGCGTTCACGCTGACGATACTCGGCGCCGGATTCTCGAGTACCTCGACCGTGCAATGGAATGGTTCGGCTCGACCCACGACGGTCGTCTCCACCGGCGAACTGTTGGCCCAGATCAGCGCCACCGATATCGCCGCCACGGGCACCGCCCAGGTCACGGTCACCGATCCGGCCAGTTCCGTCGGCACGACGCCGTCGCAAACCCTGACGATCGTCGCGGTATCGAAAGATGCGACGTCCTTCCTGATGAATCCATCCCACACCGGATCGGTGAGCTTCAACAACGTGAGCTTGCCGTCCAGCTCGACGTGGAGCGTCGATGTGGGCGGCACACCCTCCTACGCGCTGATTGCCCAGGGCCTGGTGTACGTCACGGTCTCGGTCTCGGGCGGCAGTTCGCAGCTCGTCGCGTTGAGCCAGACGGATGGCCATGTCGTGTGGGGGCCGATCGTCGTAGCCGGTGCTTCGAACGCCGCCTACGATTCGGGCAAGGTGTTCGTGGTCAGCTCGAACTTTGGCAATGCAGCCACGATGATCGCCTACGACGCGGCGACGGGTAGCCAGCTCTGGAGCGCCTTGCTCCAGGGGCAATATGCATTCAGTTCGCCGCCGACCGCGTCGCACGGCATCGTGTTCACGGCGGGCGCCGGAAGCGGTGGAACCGTTTACGCACTCGACGAAGCGACTGGCGCGCTGCTCTGGACCCAAGGCGTCGCGAACGGCGACGACAGCGCTCCGGCGGTGACCGCCGACGGCGTGTACGTGACCTATCCTTGTCAGACTTATGCCTTGCGGCCGTTGACCGGCGAAAGTATCTGGCAAAACAGCACGGGCTGCGACGGTGGCGGTGGCGCAACGCCCGTCGTGGCCAACGGCCTGGAGTACTCTCCAAACGGGTTCGGGAGCTACAACGGCTCCGTGTTCGACGCCGAAACCGGGGCGACCGAGGGCACTTACGTCTCGGACAACCCCGGCGCATTTACCGCCACCAGCGGCTATTTCCTGCAGGGCGGAACATTGCGCGGCGTGACGCTCAGCAACAACACCGTGCAGTGGAGTTTCGCTGGAGACGGCGGGCTGATCAGCTCGCCGATCGTGGTCAGCGGCTACGTATTCATTGGATCCAGCACTGGCAATCTCTACGCGTTGGACGCGGCCACGGGCCAACAGGCCTGGCAGCAGACCTTCGCCAATCCGTTGCCGAGCGGTGCTACATGGGGTGCGGGCATGCCGCTGTCCGGTCTCGCGGCCGGCGATGGACTGCTGGTCGTGCCGACGGGTACCACCGTCACCGCGTATACGCTATCGACTCAGCCCTGACGGATCGAGGGCGCGCCAGCGAGACGCCGGGCCCAGCTTCCGGTAGGCTCCCCGCTCGGCTTCGCTGCGCCCAAATATCAATGAGAGGGGTTGATCATGCCCGACAATAACCCGGCCGCAAAAGACGTCACCAAGGATTGGCAAGCCTCGCAGGGGCAGAAATCATCCGCCGCGCGACTGCGTCTGTTTGCCGCGCTCGCCTGGATCGTGGCGATCGGCGGCGAAATCGCCGGCATCGTCATGCTGCGGCAACACCGGTTCGATCATGGCAACCTGCCGTTGCTGATCGGCCTGCTGGTTGGCATCGCGATCTTCGCGATTGCCGGCAGCATGATGTGGAAGGCGGCCAACAAGCACGACCCGGCGCGCGAGTCCGACGGCGCGCGGTTCTTCTTCCAGAACCAGCTCGGCGCGATCATCACGCTCATCGCGTTCTTACCGCTCCTTATCCTGATCTTCATGGACAAGGATATGGACCCGAAGAACAAGAAGGTC
>JAFEDW010000251.1 GCA_018241455.1 Pseudomonadota bacterium
GGCCGGCTCGCGCCCGGCAGCGCCGCGTGGATCAGGCCGATGTTCTCGAAATTCCCCGGCAATTTGTCGACGACGCGCGCGGCCGACGCATTGCGCCGCTCGAGCAATGCCAGGTATTCCGTGCCGAGGCGCGCGACGGTGCGGGCGCGTTCGCCCGGCGAACCCTGTCGTGCCGGGTCGGCCGCCAGGTTCCAGAACAGCAGCTCGTCCGCGCCGTAGACCTCCGGGTGAGAGGCCAGGATCTGCTCCACCAGCGTCGTGCCCGATCGCGGCATGCCCACGACGAACACCGGCCGGCGGGATTCGACGCCCGCGCCGGCGGCATGCAACGCGTCGAGCGTCGCCCGGTCGTAAGCGGAGATGATTGCATCGATGCGCGCGCCCGTCGCCACCCGGTCATAGGCCGGCGCGCTCCGGCGCATCAGCGCATTGCCCGCGGCGTGCGCGGCGAAGGCGGCCGCGGGCTGCGCGAGGTCCTCGTGGTATTTGCCCACGGCGTGTTGCAGGTTTGCGGCGTGCGCCAGCGGTAGTCCACGCGCCAGCGCCTGCTCCGCTGCCGCAAGCCAATCCGTGTCGGCGGCCGTCATGCGTCGCGAGCGCGTGACGCCGACCAGCGCTTCCGGCAGCTCCGGCGCGAGCCGCAACGCCTCCGCGAAGCGTTCCCGGGCTTCATCGAAACGGCCGCGGTCGGCGGCCAGGTTGCCGCACAGCGTCAACAGGTCGGGACTCCGTCGCACGGCGAGCGCGCGGCCGGCGACCTGCTCCGCATCGGCAATGCGCCCGAGCGCCCGCAACGCCATCGCGTGCGCCGTCAACAACGCGGCGTGGTCGGGCGCCAGCCCTAAGCCGTCGCGATAGCAGGCCTCCGCCTGCGGCACTTCGCTCAGCGCCAGCAGCGCGTTGCCCAGGTGCAGGTAGGCTTCCGGCAGTTGCGCGTCGAGCGCCAGCGACCGCCGGGCCGCCTCGATGGCGCCACGATAATCACCACTGCCATGCAGCGCGTTGGCCAGGTTCGAATGCAGCCGCGCATCAGTTGGCGCGCGCTCGATGGCCGCACGATAGCGCGACACCGCGTCCGCGAAGCGGCCGAGGCCCACCAGCAGCGTGGCATAGTCGCTCAGCGTGCCGGCATCGGGCTGCAACGCCACGAGTCGCTCGAGGTGCGGCAGTGCTTCGGTGACGCGATGGGCGGCGATCAGCGCCCGGCCGAGTTCGCGATGACCGAGGGCGAGATTCGGCTCGAGCGCCACGACGCGCCGATAACCCTCGATGGCCGCGTCGAGCGCGCCGCGGGCGCGCTCGACGTTGGCGAGATTGCCGTGCGCGGCGGCGAAATCCGGACGCAATTCGATCGCCCGGCGGCAGCTGGCCGCAGCGCCCTCGATATCGCCCAGTGCCAGCCGCACCCGACCCAGATCGTTGTGCGCCTCGGCGAAATCCGGCCGGAGCGCGACAGCGCGCTCCAGCCGCCGCGCCGCCTCGCCGAGCGAGCCGCGCTCCTCCAGCACCTGCGCCAGCACATGTTGGACCGCCGCGTCCTGCGGCAGCATGCGCGCCGCCGATTCGAGCGCCGGCAGGGGGTCCTTGCCCTGCTGCAGTTGCGCGAATCCGAGGCAGGCCCAGCCCGCACCGAGCTTCGGGTCGCGTGCCACCAGCTGCGCGGCCATCGCCTCGGCCTCGGCGGCGCGGCCCGCCCGCAACAAGGCCACGGCCTGCGCTACGTCAGCGACGGGCCTGGCGGGCGCGTCGGGTTCGCGTCCGTGGCAGTGCTTGAATTTCCTTCCACTGCCGCAGGGACACGGCTGGTTGCGTCCCGTGTCCATGTTCCTAGCGGTAACGCACCAGCGCATCGCCCAGCGCCGTGCGCAGCGGCTCGAGCCAGGGCTCGTAGTGGCGCCACTGTTCCACGCCCTCCTGGAAGATCGGCTGGCGCACCTGCTCGGAACTGGCGGTGCGCACGCTGCGCTCGGTGCGGTGGAATTCCAGGCAGGCCGCGTCGAACGGAAGTTCGCAGAAATCGAGCAGGCGCCGCACGTTGCCTTCGAGGTCGGCGACCACGTCTTCGTACTGCACCCGCAGCACCTGGCCCGGCAGCACTCGGTCCCAATGTTCCATCAGCTCGAGGTAGGTGCGGTAGTAGCGCGCGATATCCTCGATGCTGTAGCTGAATTCCTGGCCGCGCGCGAACAGCTGCTTGAGGTTGCTGAAGCAGCAGGCCATCGGTTCGCGCCGTGCGTCGATCACCCGGGCGTGCGGCAGCATCAGGTGGATCAGGCCCAGGTGGCGGAAATTGTTCGGCATCTTGTCGATGAAGTGCGGCTTGCCGGATCGATAGCCGGCCGTGTCGTGCAGGTATTTTTCCCCCAGCTCCGCGAAGCGCTGCAGCGGCAGCTCGGCCAGCACGCCCGGATAGCGTGGATTGTCCAGGTCCGGGTCGCGCCCCTGCAGCTCGAGCACGAGGCGCGGGATCTCGGCCAACTCGTGCGTGCCCTCTACCTGCGGATGCGAGGCGAGGATCTGCTCCAGCAAGGTCGAGCCCGAACGCGGCAAGCCGACGATCAGGATCGGCGCGCGGCTCGCGGTCCCGGCGCCGCGGCGCGTGGCGAGGAACTCCGGCGTGAACACCTGTTTCTGGCGCGCCGTGTTGCCCTCGATGATCTCGGGGCGGTAGCGGCTTTCGGCGCGCTTGTAGGCGTTGCCGCGTTCATAGAACCGCCACGACTCGGCGTAGTCGCCGCGGTCCTCGAGCGCCTTGCCGAGCGCGAAGCACAGGTGATAACGATCGACCAGCGCCGTATCGGCCGATTGCTCGGACGCGCGCATCTTCGCCAGTTCGGCGTCGTCGAAGCGGTAGGTCTTGAGGTTCGCGAGGCTCCACCATGCGTCGCCGAATTGCGGCCGCAGCGCAGCGGCGGCGCGGTACGCGGCGATGGCGTCCTCGCGCCGCCCGATGGTCTTGTACGAATGCGCCATCGAAAGCTGCAGTTCCGCGCGCGCCTGCGCGGACGGCGGCGCGTCGTCAAACAGCGCCCGGTAGAGTTCCACGGCACGCAGGTGCTCGCCTAAGGCCGCCACCGCGCGCGCCTCGAGGATGCGCAGCTCGCGCCGCGCCGGCTGGATCTTCAGCAGCCGCTCGATTTCAGCCAGCGCTTCGCGTTCCTTGTGTCGCTCCAGCAGCACGCTGGCCAGCTGCTCGCGCGCCGCGTGGTGTTCGGGCGCGCGCTCGAGCACGGCACGCAACAGCAACTCCGCGTCGTCATACACCTCGTGTTCGGCGCCGATGCGCGCCAGCAACCGCATCGCCTCGATGTGATCGCCATGTTGCAGCAGGTAGGCCCGCACCATGCTTTCGGCGGCGGCGATGTCGCCATCCGAGAACAGCGCGCTGGCCCGCACGATC
>JAFEDW010000252.1 GCA_018241455.1 Pseudomonadota bacterium
CAAGGTCCAGCGTGCGGTAGGCGCCGTACGTGATCAGCTCGGCCACCGCGCGCCCGACGGCGGGTGATTGCTGCAGCCCGTGGCCGCTGAACCCGTTGGCGAACACGAAATTGCGCAGCTCCGGGTGGAGACCCACGATGCCGTTCTGGTCGAAGGTGTTGTACTCGTAGTGTCCCGCCCAGGCCCCCGTCACGCGCAGCGCGGCGAACGCCGGCACGCGTTCGGCGAGCGCCGGCCACACCGACTGCTCGAAGCAGTCGAGGTCGGGTTCGAGCCCGAAGTCCTCGCGATCTTCCGCCGCAGCGGGAGAACGCCCGCAGATGAACTGCGCGCCTTCGGGTCGAAACCAGGTGCCCGAGGGATCACAGACCAGCGGGCAGCCGGGCAACGTCTCGGGACAACCCACGACGAACACATTGCGCTTGCGCGCCTCGACCGGCAGCGCGACGGCGGCCATCGCCGCGAGCTGCCGCGCGTACGGGCCGGCGGCGTTGACGACCACGCCGGCGCCGACGCGCGCGCCGCTTGCCAGCCGCAGGCCGGCGATGCTGCCTGCGCTCCGATCCAGAGCGATGACTTCGTCCTGCAGCAACTCCACGCCAGCGGCGCGCGCCTTGTTGCGCAAGGCCTGCAGCAACAGGTAGCCGTCCAGCCAGCCCTCGCCTTCGAGCCCGAGGCAGCCGCCGCCCAAATCGCCGGTCGCAAGCCACGGGAAACGCGCTTGCAGTTCCTGCGGCGCGAGCAGCGCGATGGGCGCGCCGAGGCTGCGTTGCAGCGCGTGGTTGCGCCGCAGGGTTTCCAGCCCCTGCGGCGGCGCGAGCACCAGGTAGCCGGCTTCCCGCACTTCGATCTGCGGCCGTTCGTCGCCGCAGGCCAGCAGTTCGGGCGCACGGCGCAGGAACTCGATGCCGTATTGGGACATGCGGATGTTGACGGCTGCCGAGAATTGCTGGCGGATGCCGCTCGCTGATAGAGCCGACGAGGCGCGCCGATAGGTCGGATCGCGCTCGATCACCAGCACCGAGCCGCGAAAGCCAGGCTCGGCCGTCAGCGCGTAGGCGATCGAGCTGCCGACTACGCCCCCGCCGACGATGACGACATCGTAGTGATGGTGCATGGCGTCTATCATAGGGGCATGAAGACGCTGGGTCTGCTGGGCGGCATGAGCTGGGAGTCGACGGCAACGTATTACCGGCTGCTCAACGAGGCGGTGCGCGACCGCTGCGGCGGACTGCACTCGGCCAAGCTGCTGCTCGCCAGCGTCGATTTCGCGCCGATCGCCGGGATGATGCGCGCCGATCGCTGGCACGAGGCCGGCGTTTCGCTGAGCCAGAGCGCGCGCGTACTGGAAGGCGCAGGCGCCGAAGCGCTGGTGCTGTGCACGAATACGCTGCACAAGGTGGCGCCGCAGATCGAAGCGGCAGTGTCGATCCCGCTGTTGCATATCGTCGACCCCACCGCTGCGGCCATCACGGCCGCGGGCTTCGAACGCGTGGGCCTGATCGCCACGCGCTTCACGATGGAGGCGGAGTTCTACGTCGATCGCCTGCGCCAGCGCGGTCTCGAGCCATTGATCCCCGGCGAATCCGATCGCATCGAGATCCACCGCATCATCTTCGAGGAGCTGGTGCTCGGGCGCGTGCTCGAGGTTTCGCGGCGCGCCTTGCAGCAGGCCATCGCCAGGCTGGCGGCGCGTGGCGCGCAAGGCGTCATCTTCGGCTGCACGGAAATCGGCCTGCTGCTGGCGGCGGCGGATTCACCGCTGCCGGTGTTCGACACCACGGTGCTGCATGCGGCCAGCGCGGCCGACTGGGCGCTGGAGCCCTAGCGCCCATGCGACCGCGTTGATCCGCAGGCACGGCTAGCCGTATTCAGGCACCGGATAGTCGATGCTGCGCAGGTACGAAGCCATGGCATCGAGTACCTGCTTCACTGCCGGCCGTGCCGCCACGCGTGCGCGCCAGGCCCGCAGGTTCACGTGAGCGCCGCCGATCGGCACGGTATGTCGCGCGGCAAAGAACTGCGCCAGGTAGAAAGCGATATCCGCGAACGTGTATTCGTCTCCCGCGATATGGCGATGCGTGCCGAGCGCCTGTTCCATGCGTGCGTAGTAGGACTCGATTCCCGCGCAGGCCTGCCGCCATTCGGGCGCATCGACCGGATCGGGATTGGCGCGCATGCCCATCAGGCGGATGACGTGCGGGAAGAACACTTCGTCCGACGCGTGTTCGAGCAGCCGCGCGCGTGCGCGCCCGGCCAGTGCGCGCGGCCACAGCGCCGGCGTCGGCCAGCGATCCTCCAGATACTCGATGATCTGCGTCGAATCGTACAACTCGACCGCGTCGTCCACCCACACGGGCACTTGCCGTTTGGGATTGACGCGCAACACCTCGGGGTCCTTGGGGCTGTATCCCTGCTGCTGGCTGAACGGCACCATCACCAGCTGGAAATCGATGCCTTTCTCGCGCGCCGCGATTTCCACCTTGGCGCCAAACAGGCTCAACGGCCCCGAATACAACCTCGCACTCATCGGCGACAACGCTCCTGCCCGCATCGAGACGTTCTACAATAGCCCATTGGGTGGTCTCAAGGTCACGTTCACGAATCCGGCGACCAGCCGGCAGGCAACGAGGTTGTTGGCATGATGCGAACCAGGATTGGAATGGCGTTGCCCGTGCTGGCCCTGCTGGTCGCGGCGCCGGCGCACTCGCATGATGTGCCGCGGCGCCTGATGCTGGGCCAGGGCTGGACGTTGCAGTCCTCGGCCAAGGTCAACGGCAGCGGCGAGTCGATCTCGACCGTGGGTTATGCCGCGACCGGCTGGGTCGCCGCCGATGTACCGACGACCGTCGTGGCCGCGCAGGTGAAGCAAGGCCTGTTGCCGGATCCGTTCTACGGCATGAACCTGCGGAAGTATCCCGGCGTCGACTACCCGATCGGCACCAATTTCTCCGAGCGCGCGATGTCATCCACCAGCCCGTATGCGGTGTCGTGGTGGTACCGCACGGAATTCACGCTGCCGCAGGGCTTTGCCGGCCAGGTGGTGTGGTTGAACTTCAAGGGCATCAACTACAAGGCCAATGTCTACCTGAATGGCAAGCAGATCGCCGATGCGGATCACATCGTCGGCGCGTGGCGCACGCACGAACTCGACGTGACGACGGCCGTCCACCCGGGCAAGAACGTGCTCGCGCTGCAGGTGTGGGCGCAGACGGAAACGGACCTCGGCATCACCTTCGTCGACTGGAACCCGTCGCCGCCGGACAAGAACTTGGGCCTGTTCCGCGAGGTCTACCTGACGACGAGCGGCCCGGTGGCGCTGCGCTTTCCGGCGGTTTCATCACGGCTCGATGCACCGGGCTACGATGCGGCGCACCTGACCGTCTCCGCACTG
>JAFEDW010000253.1 GCA_018241455.1 Pseudomonadota bacterium
ATCAACCTTCCGCTTGTCTTCGTTCGTCAGCAACGGCGGGTCGGAGAACTGGTAGCCGAGCAGGCAGGCGTGACTCATGACATCGACGCCGGCAGCGGCCACGTCGCGGGGCAGCGCCGGGAAGACGGCCGCGTGCGACCAAACCAACAGGTGCTGGCGGTGCGCTTCTGCGGTGATTCGGCTTACCAGCGAGGCGGACAGGTCGGCGTAGATCTTGATCGCAGTCGCTCCCGTGCCACGGGCAGCCGCGATTGCGAGCGGCAAGTCGGTCTGGTCGGTGATCGCCTGCATCCACGGCACTTGCCCGGCGATCCGACCGCGTGCGGCGTCGTGACTCCGCGGGTCGACGAAGAATTCCGGACCCGCCATCAGTGCCACGTAGAAGATGTCCGGCGAGGGCAGCTCATCGAATTCGGCTTCCCGCTTCAGCTCGCTCAACAGACGCGCATCGCCCGCCATGTCCCGCACGGTGGTTATGCCGCTGAAGAGTTCGCGGCGCAGGTAGGCCTTCGCGGTCGCAGGAACGGCCAGCGTCGCCGTATGGACGTGCGTATTGACGAGCCCGGGCAGGACGTATTTGCCACGCAGATCGACGCGCTCCAGATCCCGGCTTGCGGCCACCTTGCCGCTTGGGCGAACGTCGACGATCTGTTCGCCGCGCGTGACGATCGCCATGTCCTTGCGTGCCGTGCCGGTGGCGGGGTCGATCAACGTCGCATGAACGTATGCGATAGTCTTCGCCGGCGGCGCGGCCGCGAAGCCGGGCGCGATGGACATGCAGGTGGCAAGCAGCGCGACCGCCGTCCGGATGCATCGTGGGCAGCTGATCATGGGGTGGGCAACTCGTTGGAGATGTCGACGACACAGCGCCAAACACCGTCCGGGTCCCGGCGCCAGATGGACACGCCGCGCATTTGCACTGTCGTCAGTGCGCCATGGGCGTTCGGCGCCGTCATCTCATCCCTGCCCCGCATGTACGCCAGAGTGCCATCGGCGGAAAACACGGGATCGCTGGAGACCCAGTGGATCTTGAATCCCGGCGTGTGCAGGCTGGTGGTGACATAGGCGCGAATGGCCGCCATGCCTTCGACGGGCTCCTGCCCGGGCTCCATGACGATCGCGTCATCGGCCCAGTAGGAGACAATCCTGTCGATGTCCTTGCCGTCCGCCGCAGCCCGCGCCCAGTCGGCGTCGCGCTGCAGCAGCTTGCGGCCCTCGGCCGCTGCATCGAAGGGCCGCGGCGCGCACGCCGCCAGTAACAGCAAGGCCGGCGCCATCAGTATCCATTGTGTGCTTCGCATCGCGACTCTCCCAATTAGGCATCCGCATCTTTCCGGGCCGGGGGCGCCAGCCGGTACGCAACGCGCTCCGGCTGGTCGCATGTCCCTGGGGCTACTGCTTGACGTACACGGCGGTACTCTTTTCGTCTTCCTTGCCGGGCGTCCAATTGACATCGGTGAATGAACGGCCGTCGGCGGCGAGCGTCTGCTCACCCATGCTGTCGACTTTGCCGTCGACCTTCATCGTGTAACGCGTCGTGGTCGGGTTGATCGCCTGGAACGCGATCGTCAATCCCGGGGCCGCCGTGGGCCCCGTCATGGCCGTGTCGGTGCCGTCGGTGCGCGCATCGACATCGAGCTTCATGTCCGCGACCCGATAATGAATCCGTCCTTCGGCAGGCACGTCGATTACGAATTCGCGTGGCCCGCCGCCGCCCTCGACTTTGGTCGAACGCCAGGTGCCCACGAGACCGGATGAGCCGGAGACCCGGGTCATGACATCGACTTCGCGCTGGGTGCTGCCGTCGGGCCGGTAGGCCGTCCAGTCCTGCGTGAGGGTTTTGCCTTCGGCTGACAGCACCAGATGCCCCCGCGCATAATCCTTGCCGTCGAGCTTGATGACCGCGTCCCAGGTGTTCTTGCGCGGTGAGGTCCAGACGGCCGTGCTGTTCGCCCAGTACTTGCGCTCCTTGCCATCCGGGGAAAAGTCGTACTCGACGGTGGTGCCGTCGGCGTAGTGCAGCAATCCGCCCGCGCCCTTCGTGATGGACATTGTGCCGCCGGCAAAATGGCTTTGTGCCTGGTCCAGTTTCCAGGTGCCTGCCCAGGGACTGCTGGCCGCCAGTGCGGCGCCCGCGGGCCAGACCATCATCGAACACAGGATCTTTCCGATTTTCATGAGTCGTCTCCCGATCGTTTGACAGCGTGCATCTCCTGTCGCCCTGGCACGCCGTTCAGGGCGAATGACCGGCGCGCCTCCCGGGGATGACCACGAAGCTGCCAATCCAGAAGCCGTCGTAGGCAACGCTTTGCACGTAGTGCCTGAGCGCCGCGCGGAAGTGCGATGCGCCGGGGCGTACCTCGATCGTCACGAGGCCGCCGTTCGCAGCGGTGATGACGCCCGCGTGGACACCGGCGGCACAGATCGAGGAGCCGTCGGTGTATGGACCGCTCCCGGTGACCTGTGCCGCCATCACGCGGCCCGGCGGACAGCGGAAGAGAAAGCGTGCGCCATTGACGCCGCGCAGGTTCAGGTCCAACGGTGTCGTGCGCCAATCCACTTCATGGACGGCAGGCGGCGGAGCCGGCGGGGCGGCGACGGCAATGCAGGCCACCCCTGCCGCGAGCCAGGCGGACCAGCCCGCCAGCGTGCGCCGTACGAGCGCGCGCGGCGCCAGGGGATGGCGTCGGTGCTGCGCATACAAATGCCCCCGGCCGCTGCGCGTGCATTCCATGGGCGTCGAGCTTGCGCAGTCCGCGCGCCGGCGTCCTTGGCGTTCCGCTGGTATTTTTCTGGCAAACTTGTTGCCATCCTGGTTTCGCCGGATTGACCCATGCCCGCGAATGGCGATCGCGTCTACCGATTCCTGGATTGCACGCTCGAGCCGGCGGAGCATCGCCTGTCAAAGGCCGGCAAGCCTGTGGCGCTCACGCCGAAGGTGTTCGAGACGCTGGTGTTTCTGGTCACGCGGGCCGGCCACGTTGTCAGCAAGGACGAGCTGATCAAGGCGCTGTGGCCGCGCGGCTACGTCGATGAATCAAACCTGACCAAGCACATCTGGTTAATTCGCCGGGCGCTGGGTCACGGCGACCAGGACTCGGGCATCATTGAGACCGTTCCCAAGCTCGGTTATCGCTTCATCGCGACGGTGACCGTCGAGTCCGCGCCGCGGGCGCCATCGCCGCCCACGGCGACGCCGGAGAGCATCCGGCCCGCGCGCGCCGGCAGATCGTGGATGTGGGGTGTGGCGCTGATGGCGGCTGCCGCGGCACTCGTCATTGGCTGGCGCCTGATGCTGTCACGCCCCGATGTTGCATCGGCCGCCAAGCGGGGCGTGCTGGTGGCCTTCGTCGGCTTCAGCAACCTGTCCCGCAACCCCAAGGACGCCTGGCTC
>JAFEDW010000254.1 GCA_018241455.1 Pseudomonadota bacterium
AGCACATCCTGCTGCTGCAGCAGCGATTCGGCCGATTTCAGTGCCGCCCGCGCCTGGTCAAGCTGCTCGCTGCGCGTGCCCTCGAGCAGCAGGTCGAGCGCCGCCTGCGCGGATTTCAGTTGCGCCGCGCTGCTGTCGCGCAGCTGCAGCTGCTGGTCGACCTGCGACTGTGCCACCAACCCGCGGCCCAGCAGATCGGCGAGCCGCTGGTATTCCTTCTGGTTCTGGTCGCGCAATGCCGTCGCCGCGGCGACCTGCGCGCGCGCTTGCGCGATCTCGCCGGCGCGAGCGCCGTGCTCGAGCTCATCAAGGCGATGGCGAAGCTGGTTTGCCTGCGCCGCGACGCTCGCGCGGTTGGCGGCCAGCGAACCGCTGTCGAGCTGCGCGACCAGTTCGCCCTGCTTGACCGCCTGCCCTTCGCGCACTGGCATTGCGACGATCTGCTCGGCCGCGGTGGCGGCGATCTCGAAGCGGTGGCGTTCGAGGGTGCCGACAGCAGGCGCCTGCTGCTCGCGCGCGCAGGCGGCAAGCATTGAAGTAGCAGCGCACAATATGCCGGCGCGGAGCGCGGATCGCAGCATCCGGCAAGTCTAGCGCAGGGCGGCCGCATGCACATCGCTCTGCATGACGATACTTGCGCGCGCCACGATCGGCGCGCGGCCCGCCACCAGGCAACGCTGGTGCCGCGACTCGCCGTCGAATGCCAGCAAGGCGGCCACCAATGCAGGGCCGGCCAGCGGCACGACCATGGGCTGGCAGTGCGTTACTTCAATGGTCAGCACATTCGCGCCCTGCACCGCCGATGGACGAAACTCAATCGAGTCGTTGGGAATTACACGTTGCCCACCACGAGTCGTGCCATAGCGATCGAGGTCGCCGCGGGTGGGATTCAGCACCAGCAGGCTATCGAACAATGTGACATCGGTGAAAGCGCTGGCGTAAGCCGCGGCAACGTCCGCCGGGGGCGTGACACCGTTGCGACTCGCACGAGCATACAGAGGGGTCAATGCGCGGGCCAAGGTGCGATTCATGGCGCCCGGTTCCGCTCCAGTCACCGCACCTTCGCGCGCGGCCAGGAAGGTGGCCAGGTTCAACTCGTTCTTCGCCACCAGCAGCGCCGCGATCTGGAGAATGCCCAGCACCATCGGCATGACGCCGAGAAGGAGCACCAGCGCGAATTCGATCAAAGTGGCCCCATGCTGCCGCGCGCTGCCCAAGCGGCAATGGCTTGTCGTGAGGCCAATCATTCGCTCAGCGACAACCGATCGCCCGGTTGCAGACCTGCGCTCACGACGGCACCGGCCGGAAATTCCCAGGCGGTGTGTGCCGCACGCGCCATGGCACAGCGCCACGGACGGAGCGGCGCAATGATGCGCAAGATGACGCCGCTCGAATTGCAGAACACCACGTCGATCGGTGCGCTCATGAACCAGGTGTGCACCGCCCGGCACGGATGCAGCCGCCATGCCTGTGTTCGTTGCGTGCGCGGCGCGCCCAGCTGGCCCCGGGCGCGCGCCAGGAACGTGTCGCAGCTCCGCACACGCCACGAACACGGCATGCCATTCACAGCCAGGTGTTGCCGTGACGGCACCTAGAACCCCCAGAACAGGCGCACGGCAATCGGAAAGCCGATGACGATGAAGGTGCACGGAAATATGCACAGCACCAGCGGCGCCAGCATCTTGACGGGCGCCTCCATGGCGCGTTTCTCCGCACGCGCAAATCGCTCCTGCGTGCCGCGCAACGCCTGCGCCCGCATCACGGGCGCCAGGCTCACACCCGTCGCCTCGGCCTGGACGATGGCAGCGATCGATGCAGTGAGCGCTGGCACTCGCATGCGCTCGCCCAGCCGCTGCAAGGCTTCGGATCGGCTGCGGCCAGCGCGCATCTCGTGCATGGCGCGCTCCATGGCATCGCGCAGTGGACCGGGCGCTGAGCGTGCGATCGTCAGCTGCAGCGATGCCCCAAAGGCGCAGCCCGCCTCTAGGCCAAGCGTGATCAGGTCAAGGTAGCCGGGCAGTTCGCGCACCACCGACAGGCGCCTGCGCACGGCGCGATCCCGCAACCACAGCCACGGCGCCCCTGCTCCGATGAACGCGGCCAGCGCCACCTGCAACAGCAGCCCGGCGCCCACGCCGCCTGAGGCGGCCAACGTCATGCCGGCGGCGAGGCAGGCGAACAGCCACGTCAACGCGAACCACTGCTGCGCGCGCAGTCGATTTTCCAATCCGGCGCGTTCCAGCGCCGCATCGACCGCGGCGATTACGCCGCGAAGCCGCTGCGCGCTGACGCGGAACGCCAGCTGGCACAGCAGTGCCGCCAACAGGATCAGGCCAAGCGCCAGCGACAGGGATACCAACAGCTGCACGGTCGTCACACGTCGATGCGCACGAGCCTGCGCAACAGCAGCAGGCCGCTGATCTCAAGCACGGCCAGCACCAGCAGCGTCGCCCAACCCTGCGGCGTCGTGTACATCAACCGCATGGCGCGCGGTTCCATGCGGGTCATGACGACGAGCAACGCGAGCGGCAACAGGCCGACGATACGGGCCTGCAGCCTCCCCTGGGCCGTCAGCGCCGCGATCTTGCCCTCGATGGCCTGCTTCTCACGCAACGTCTGGCTCAATCGGGCTAGCACGTCCGAGAGATTGCCGCCCAGCTGTCGCGCGACGCTGACGGCAGTCATGAACAATGCAGACTCGGTTCCGCCGATGCGCCGCTGAAAGTCTTCCAGCGCGTCATCGAGAGTGGTGCCCATGCGGTACCTGCGGACAACGAGCGTCAGTTCCTGTCCGATCGGTGCGGGCTGGTGCTGTGCCAGGTGTTGAATCGCCGGCAACAGCGCCAGGCCGGAGCGAAGCGATGCCGCCAGCAATTCCAGGCAGTCGGGTAACTGGCGCAGCAACAGACGACGGCGGCGCGACCGCCAGCGGCGAGCCGCCGCGGCCGGCAACAACAGGGCGAGCGCTCCGGCAACGCTGCCCAGCAATCCATTGCGCGTGACGCCGGCAACGATAGCGGCCACGGCAATGACCACGCCGGCCAGCAGCAATGCGTATCTCCCTGAGTCTATGAACAGGAACGCCTCGGGCAAATGCTGCTCGATCGTGGCGCGACGCGAATCGCGCAGCCGCGCGGCCCAGGCGCGCAGCGCCGTGATCAGGGCCGGCGCCGCGAGGCACACGGCGACGACCAGCGCGCCCAAGGCTAGATACATCGCAGGCTCCCGGAAGCAGAGCGCTCGAAGAACACACTCGTATCGGGCAGCGCACCGGTTGCGCGCAGTCGTTCGAAGCAGGACGGGATCTGCCCGCAACCACGATGCGTGCCGTCGCCGTCGCAATGGAACAGCCCCTGCGTCTGCACGACGCCGCTGTCGCAGCCGACGATCT
>JAFEDW010000255.1 GCA_018241455.1 Pseudomonadota bacterium
TGAGCGGCGCGCCGCTCAAGCTGCCGATGTGCACGATCGCCTTGTCGAACTTCTGCGTGTCGGTCACCGCGAAGTGCGCACCGCCAGCGGCCGTGATCTCGCCGGTATCGCCGACCTGCCCGCCCGATTCGCCATAGAACGGCGTGCGCAGCAGGACGACTTCGCCCTGCTCGCCCGGCTGGAGCGAGCGCACTAGCGCGCCATTGCGGCGCAGCGCGACGACGGTGCTGTCGCAGTCGAGCGTCTCGTATCCCTTGAATTCGCTCTTCGCGTCGATCGCCTCGCCTGCAGTCAGGTCGACGCTGAACTTGCTCGCCGCGCGCGCGCGTTCGCGCTGCGCTTCCATCTCGCGCTCGTAGCCGGGCATGTCGACCTGCAACCCACGCTCGCGCGCGATGTCGGCGGTAAGATCGGGCGGAAACCCGTAGGTATCGTGCAGCAGGAACAGCAGCGCACCCGGTACGGTCTTGCCGCCGGCCTCCTGCATGCGTGATTCGAATTGCGCCATGCCCGAGGACAGCGTCTCGGCAAAGCGCTCTTCCTCGGCGCGCAGCACGCGCGCAATCTGCTCGGCGCGTTCCGGCAGCTCGGGGTAGGCCTCGCCCATGACGCGCGCCAGCACCGGCACCAGCCTGTAGAAGAAGGGTTGCGCCTGGCCGAGCTTGTAGCCGTGCCGCACCGCGCGGCGGATGATGCGGCGGAGCACGTAGCCGCGGCCCTCGTTCGAAGGCACGACGCCGTCGCTGACGAGGAAACTGCAGGCGCGGATGTGATCGGCGATCACGCGCAGCGACGGTGAAGCCATATCGACGCTGCC
The DNA here is from genome assembly GCA_018241455.1 of Pseudomonadota bacterium. GTDB lineage: Bacteria > Pseudomonadota > Gammaproteobacteria > Steroidobacterales > Steroidobacteraceae > FEN-1191. Next base: position 818 of record JAFEDW010000255.1, read on the forward strand.
CGCCGCGGTAGAGGTGACCTCGGCGGCCGCCGTCACCAGGTCGCGGAACAGGTCGATGTCGTAGTTCGAATGCACGCCCTGCATGACGGCCGCGAGCCGCTCGAGCCCGGCGCCGGTGTCGACCGACGGCTTCGGCAACGGCGTGAGCTTGCCATCGGCCGAGCGCTCGAACTGCATGAACACCAGGTTCCAGATCTCGACGTAACGGTCACCGTCTTCATCGGGCGAACCGGGCGGTCCACCGGCCACTTCGGGACCGTGGTCGTAGAAGATTTCGGTGCAGGGCCCGCAGGGGCCGGTGTCGCCCATCGCCCAGAAATTGGATTTCTCGCCCATGCGCGTGACGCGCTTTGGGTCGACGCCCGCCTCGCTGACCCACAGCTCGGCGGCCTCGTCGTCGTCGCGAAACACCGTGACATGCAGCCGCCCGGGATCGAGCCCGAGTGTCTGCGTGACGAACTCCCACGCGAACACGATCGCGTCGCGCTTGAAGTAGTCGCCGAACGAGAAATTGCCGAGCATCTCGAAGAAGGTGTGGTGGCGCGCCGTGTAGCCGACGTTCTCGAGGTCGTTGTGCTTGCCGCCCGCGCGCACGCATTTCTGGCTGGTGGCGGCACGCTTGTAGTCGCGCTGCTCCTTGCCGAGGAACAGGTCCTTGAATTGCACCATGCCCGCATTCGTGAACAGCAGCGTCGGGTCGTTGCCAGGCACGAGCGAGGAGGACGGCACGACGCGATGGCCACGCTGCGCGAAGAAATCGAGGAAGGCGCGCCGCACGTCGGCGGCGCTCATGTACGGCGGTTTGCGCTTGCTCATGTATCCAGTTCGAGGTCGGTTCCCAGGGCAGAACGGATATGATCGTTGGAAAAGCCGCGATATTGCAAAAATCTGGCCTGGCGGCCCTTCTCCGCCCATGCGGACGGCGCCGGCGCGCCGAATCGGCGGCGGCGCACGTCGCGTGCGACGGCGGCCCAGTCGGGCACCGTGGCCAGCGCGTCGTCGATCGTCGCCGCGGCAACGCCGAAGGCTTCGAGTTCGCGCCGGATGCGCAATGGCCCCTGGCCGCGCGCGCGATGGTAGGCGACGAAATGCCCCGCGTAGCGGGCATCGTCGAGCAGGCGGCGCGCGGCCAGGTCGGCAATCAGCGCACGCACGACCTCCGATTCGTAGCCTCGCTCACGAAGCTTGGCCGCCAGTTCACCGCTGGCGTAGTCACGCCGCGCCAGAAACGCCACGGCCGCCATTTCGGCGGCCGCGGCATCACCCGGATCGCGGGCGGTGGAGCGCTTAGGCGCTCTTTTCCTCAGGCTCGGCACGTTGCTGCTTGGACGGCAGGAGCTTCGCGCGGATCTGGTCTTCGATTTCGCGGGCGATATCCTTGTGGGTCTTGAGGAAATCGCGGGCGTTGTCTTTGCCCTGGCCGATGCGCTCGCCCTTGTAGGCGTACCAGGAGCCGGACTTCTCGATGATGCCGTTGTTGGCGCCGAGTTCGATGATCTCGCCTTCGTGCGAGATGCCCTGCCCGTACATGATCTCGAACTCGGCCTCGCGGAACGGCGGCGCGACCTTGTTCTTGACCACCTTTACGCGGGTCTGGTTGCCCACCACTTCCTCGCCATTCTTGATGGCGCCGATGCGGCGGATGTCGAGCCGCACCGAAGCGTAGAACTTCAGCGCGTTGCCGCCGGTCGTGGTTTCAGGCGAGCCGAACATGACGCCGATCTTCATGCGGATCTGGTTGATGAAGATGACGATCGTGTTCGAACGCTTGATGTTGCCGGTGAGCTTGCGCAGCGCCTGGCTCATCAGGCGCGCATGCAGGCCCACCTGCAGTTCGCCCATTTCGCCCTCGATCTCGGCGCGCGGCGTGAGCGCGGCGACCGAGTCGACGACGACGAGGTCGACGCCGCCCGAGCGCACCAGCATGTCGGTGATCTCGAGCGCCTGCTCGCCGGTGTCGGGCTGCGACACCAGCAATTCCTGGATGTTGACGCCGAGCTTCTCGGCGTAGGTCGGGTCGAGCGCGTGCTCGGCATCGACGAAGGCTGCCGTGCCGCCGCGCTTCTGCACTTCGGCGACGACCTGCAGCGTCAACGTGGTCTTGCCCGAGGATTCGGGACCGTAGATCTCGACGACGCGGCCGCGCGGCAGGCCGCCGACGCCGAGCGCGATGTCGAGGCCGAGCGAACCGGTGGGCACCGCTTCGATATCCCAGGCCGCGGGGGCGTCGCCGAGCCGCATGACCGAACCCTTGCCGAATTGCTTTTCGATCTGGCCGAGCGCGGCCGCAAGCGCCTTCTTGCGATTGTCTTCCATGCGGTGGAGCCCCTCTGGTGGTGTGGCCAGAATTATCCCACAACGCGCGCCGTCACGAAGGCAAGATAACTGACCGGCTCGCCCCGAAATTGACGCTAGCGTGCGGACTGCGCGATCAGCCGGAGCGCGCTGGCCACCGCGGCGGACCGCACCGCACGGCGATCGCCCGGAAACTGCTCGCGCAGCACCTGCACCGCGGCGCCGCGTCGCACGGCCGCCAGGAACACCAGGC
>JAFEDW010000256.1 GCA_018241455.1 Pseudomonadota bacterium
TGCTCCACGCCCCCGCCGCGCCGCCCCACGGCGAGATGGCGACCACGGCCTGCAGGTGCGCCACCCGCGTTGCCGACTGCAGCGGGCCACCGGCGGTAAACGGCAACAGCGCGCCACCGGGCACCCATTTGGCGGGTGCGCCTTGCGGATCGAGGGCCGCTCCGGCGTCGACCAGTACCCCGTAGCCTCCCATGGAATAGCCGATCAACGCCGTGTGCGCCGGATCGACAAGGCCCTCGTGCCCGAGCGATTCCTGCAATGAGCGCGCGACAAAGGCGATGTCCAACGGACGGCGCAGCAGCATCTCAGGTCCTTCCAGCGGCTCGGTGCGCGGCAGGTCGGCATGGCGGATCGCCGCGACCACGTAACCCTTGGAGGCGAGGTTTTCCGTCAGCCAGCTGAGCCCGGCGGTGGCGTTGCTGCGTCCGTGCGAGACGATGACCAGTGGGTAGCGTCCGCCTTCCGGCCGTGCGTCGCGCACTGCGATGCCGGGTACCGAGAACGCGGCCGGCGGCCCCGGCTGCTCCGTCGGCAGGCTGCCGCTGTAGTGCGCCGGCTTGGCGCCGCGCGCCACGGCAGCCGGGTACCACAGGTCCACCTCGAGTACGCGGTCGTGCTTCGGTGCCACGACATCGGCGGCATCGTGGTCGGTGAGTTTCAGCGTACGCACGCCGACCGCGTGCGGACCCAGCGCCGCAAGTTCGGGAGAGTCGACGACCGGGCGGCTCGGCGGGCCGTCGTCCAGCGCCGCGGCACAGGCACCACCCGCCAGCAAGGCCAACGCAGCTCCGATGATCATCCCGATTGGTTTCATGGCTGACTCCTCAGTTCGAATCCTCCAGCAACATGCCCGCGCCCTTGTGCGCCACCATCGCAGTCGGCCCGTTGGTATTGCCGGAGGTCACGGTTGGAAATACCGACGCGTCGATGATGCGCAGGTTGTCGATGCCGTGCACGCGCAGCCGCGCATCGACCACTGCCGTCGCTGCATCCTTGCCCATCATACAGGTGCCGACCGGATGGAATACCGTGCCGGCCCGCTCGCGAAAATCCTGCAGCAGCTCGTCGTCGCCGGTTTTTGCAATGCCCGGGTGCAGCTCCTCTTCGATCAGGCCGGCGAGCGGCCGGGCCGCCGCCAGGCGGCGCATCAGTCGCGCGCCCGCGATGACATCCTTTCGATCCTGCTCGGTCGAAAGATAGTTCGGAACGATGGCGGGTTGCACCGACGGATCGGGCGAGCGGATCGCGATGTGCCCGCGGCTGGTCGGCCGGCAAGCGTTGAACGACAGCAGGAAGCCGGGAAAGGCATCGGGATTCATCAATCGCCGCGTGCGCGTGCGGCTGGCGGTGTAGCTGGCGGGATTGAAATACAGCTGCAAATCGGGCGCGGCGAGCGACGGGTCGCTGCGCACGAAGCCGCCGCCCTGGTTGACGCTCATCGACAGCGGGCCGCGGCGCGTCAGCACGTACTGCACGCCGGCCAGTGCCTTGCCCCACCAGGGATACAGGCGGTTGTTCAAGGTCGGCACGCGCGAACGATAGTAGAAATTGATGCCGAGATGGTCCTGCAGATTGTGGCCTACTGCCGGCAGGTCATGGACGACCGGGATGCCCAGGCCCTGCAGCAACGCTCCAGGCCCCACGCCTGACAACTGCAGCAGCTGCGGTGAGTTCACGCTGCCCGCACACAGCACCACGGCCTTGTGGGCGCGCACGGCGTTCGTGCTGGCGCCACGGCGGAATTGCACACCGCTCGCCCTGCGACCGTCGAAATCGATTCGCAACACCTGCGTATCGAGCAGCAGCTGCAGGTTCGGACGCGCCAGCGCCGGCCGCAGCCAGGCCGTTGCGGTCGACGCACGAAATCCGTGTCGTGTCGTGATCTGGTAGATGCCGACCCCTTCGGGTTGCGCGCCGTTGAAATCCGGCGTGAATGAATAGCCGCACGCCGCGCTGGCCTGGAGGTAGGCGCGCACCAGTGGGTGTGCCTGCGCCGACACATCGGTGATGCGCAGGCGTCCGCTCGTATGCACGGCTTCCGCCCCCTCGCCACCGCGGTCTTCGATGGCGCGGAAGTGCGGCAGCACGTCGCTCCATCCCCAACCGGCATTGCCCGCCGCGCTCCAGTCATCGTAGTCGCGCGGCTGGCCACGGACATAGACCATCGCGTTGATCGAGCCTGATCCGCCCAGCACCTTGCCGCGCGGCCAGTAGCTGCGCACTCCCGCGAGCGCGGCATCGGGCTCGGCCTCGTACATCCAGTTGACGGCCGGGTCGTTGAAGGTGCGGCCGTAGCCGATCGGCACGCGCACCCAGAAACGCCGGTCGGATCCGCCGGCCTCGAGCAGCAACACGCGATCGCGCCCGTTGGCCGACAGGCGTTCGGCCACGAGGCAGCCGGCTGTGCCGCCGCCGACGATGATGTAATCGACCGCTTCCACGTGCCCGTATGCGCTAGACGATCGGGTGCGCGGCCATCTCGAGATGCAGCTGCGTGCCGCGGTAGGGATGGCGCAGCGCGACCTCCTCGTTCAACTCGACCCCGAGGCCCGGCTCGCTCGGCGGAATCACGTAGCCTTCGCTCCAGCGGATCGGCTTGCGCAGGATGTCGGCATGGAACCCATCCCAGCGCTCGATGCTCTCGAGGATCAGGAAGTTCGGGCTGCAGGTGGCGAGCTGGATGTTCGCCGCGCCGACCACCGGCCCGCAGTACAGGTGCGGCGCGATCTGCACGTGCTGCACTTCGGCCATGCCCGCGATCTTCTTCGCTTCGAGGATGCCGCCGACGCGGCCAAGATTCATTTGCAGGATGGCGGCCGAGCCGTGCCGCAACAGTTGCGCGAAATCGTACTTGGTGGCCAGGCGCTCGCCGGTCGCAATCGGAATGCGCGTGCCGCGCGCCACGCGTGCCATCTCCTCGGGCGCGTCGGGCGGCACCGGCTCCTCGAACCACAGCGGATCGTAGGGCTCGAGCCTGCGCGCCAGCCGGATCGCGCCGGCCGCGGTCATCTGGCCATGCGTGCCGAACAGCAGGTCGGCCTTGTTGCCGACCGCCGCGCGCAGCTGGCGCACGAAACGTTCCGACAGGTCGAGCGCAGCAAGCGAGAGCTGCCGACCATCGAAGGCCGAGTACGGGCCGACCGGATCGAACTTGATCGCGGTGAACCCCTGCGCCACGCACTCCGCGGCGCGCTCGGCCGACAGGTCAGGATCCTGGTAGACATTCGACTTGTCGCCGGGACGTTCGTAGATGTACGTGTACGTACGCAGGCGCTCGTGCACGCGCCCACCGAGCAGCTTGTACACCGGCTGGCCGGCTTCCTTGCCGATGATGTCCCAACACGCC
>JAFEDW010000257.1 GCA_018241455.1 Pseudomonadota bacterium
GGATATTCCGTACTATTGATCGACTTGCCGGGTCACGGGGAAAGTACTGGTGACAAGATCACGTTTGGGGCTCGTGAGGGAGCCGGCGTTACAGCTGCACTGGCGTTCCTTCGACGCGAGTTGCCAACTGAACGCATTGGCATCATTGGTACATCGATGGGGGCAGCAGCCCTGGTGTTGGCACATCCGCAGCCACCCGCAGATGCTGTCATCCTCGAGTCGATGTATCCCACGATCGACGAAGCGGTACGAGACCGACTAACCATTCGCTTTGGGCCCGCAGGCGCGAGACTGGCTCCGCTTCTGTTATGGCAGCTCCCCCTTCAACTGGGTGTGGCCGCAGAGAGCCTACGGCCTATCGACAATATTGCGGCCCTAGGCAGTCCCGTGCTGGTTGCCGCGGGCACCTCTGACGAAGACACGACTTGGGCGGAAACACTGCGCATCTTTTCGGCCGCTCTGCCTCCCAAGGAGCTGTGGGCGGTTGCAGGTGCGGCACACATTGATCTATACGAGTACAGTGGAAAAGAGTACGAAGCCAAGGTTCTGCAATTCTTCTCCAGGTATCTTCGGCATGAGGCCTAACTACGCGGTCGCGCGGCCGGTGAAGCATCCACGCAATCAACGACGGCATTTCGCCGTCGCCCAACGCCAGCGTTAGGCGACTGAGGTCAACGTGTCGGAAACGAAGTGGCAGCTCCTGATGACGGCGCCGAATATTCCGGCCGCACACGCCCTCGCAACCTTGCTAAAGGGGCGTGGAATCGAATGTCAGCTCAAGTCTGACACCTCCCTGCTGGGCGAAGGTCGGCAGTGCGCCATTCTGGTCGAGGCTTCGCTCATGCACCGCGCCAGACATGTCCTGGCCGAGGCCGACTTCACTGACGACGAACTGGACTTCCTGGCCACGGGCCATCTGTCTTGTGATGCGGCCAAGGAGCATCCATGACCATCGGTGTTTGCGCGCCGCCGCGCAACGCGGGCGTTAGGCGTCGTATGACAGGCGCTCGCGCTGAAGAAATGATCGATGCGCTCATCGCGCGCTTCTTCTCGGCGTTCGACAATCGGAACGGTGCCAGGCCTCGACGCGCAGCCGTGGCTGACTGCTTCGCCGAAAAGGCCACGATCGTGCGCCGTTTCGACTCGGGTGCCGAGCTGTATACGGTGAGCGAGTTTGTCGATCCCCGGATCGAGTTGTTGACCCGGGGAGCATTGCGCGACTTCCATGAATGGGAGACCAGCTCGACAACCCAGATATTTGATGGCATCGCGGCTCGCACGTCACGCTACAGCAAAGCGGGCCTGTTAAACGGCAACGACTATTCGGGGTCGGGTACGAAGTGCTTTCACCTGGTTGACCTGGGCGTCGGCTGGCGCATCACCTCTCTCTCTTGGGTCGATGACAATGCCTGACTGCGCGTTCGGGCGTGCGGCTAAACAGCCACGCAACCATCAGCGTGGGCGCGCCGCCGCTCAGCACGAGCGTTAGATCTACTCGGAGGATTGTCCTGTGAACATGCGAAGGTCACTTTCAATCGCACTCGTTGCCATTGCCACGGCGTGTCCTTGCGGCGCAATTCTTGGACAGACGGTCCAGGAACATGTTCACGCCATGTCTCACAACATCATGCCGTTTGACATGTCGAAGACGATCCACATATTCAAGATGACGGACCAGGGAGGGGTTGAGAGCGTTGTCACCAAAGGCCCGGACGCTGCCAGCCAAGTGCCGATGATTCGCGCACACCTGCGACACGAAGCCATGGAGTTTCAGAAGGGAAACTACGGTGATCCGGCAGCCCTGCACGGCTCCGTCATGCCGGGGTTGGCGGAACTTCAAAAGGGCGCATCGCGGATCGAGATCACCTATTCAGATTTGCCCAATGGCGCTGCCATCACTTTCAAGTCAGGGAACAAACGGTTGCTGACGGCGATCCACCGGTGGTTCGGCGCACAATTGTCGGAGCATGGCACCGATGCGCGCGCCGAGTAGGCGTGCTCACGCAGTCGGCGGGCTCCTTTGGGCCATGGCATGTGCGCCGCATATGTTCGCGGTCGCGAGGTTGCATCGATAAGTGGACCGAACGCAATGGCCACTCTATAGTCCTCCCCATGCACGCCATCAATCTCAGCGAGAAACTCGCTGCATTTACTGGGTATTGGCAACCTCGAGTCGTGGGCTCCTTCAATGGCCATGATTTGATGGTTGTAAAAGTGAAGGGCGAGTTCACATGGCACAAGCATGACGACACTGACGACTTCTTCCTGGTGCTTAAAGGTGCATTGCGCATCCAGCTCCGGGGAGAAGAAGTGGTATTGCGGCCAGGCGAGGTATTCGTCGTTCCAAGAGGCATCGAGCATCGCCCGGTTGCAGACGAAGAGACGCACATACTATTGATCGAACCGCGTGGTACGCCAAACACCGGCGATCCGACCACAGCTGCGCCGCGGCGAGAAATCTAATGCGGCACGGCTGCACGTTGGAGGGAACGGTGAACGGGCGCCGCAAACATCCGAATGATCGCTTCGCGGCTCTTCACGAGTTCTAGACATCATGGATCCGGCGCGCAATCATTCGGCGACCAGGGCCCTGCGCACCATCAAGGTCGTTCACACTGCGGTATGGGCGCTCTTTGCGGGATGCATCGTGGCAATCCCGGTTGTGGCGTGGCACCGCCAGCTACTGGCGGCGCTGGTGCTCATTGTAGTGGTCGGTGTTGAAGTGCTCGTTCTCCTATTCAATCGCTTGCGTTGCCCGCTGACGGAAATGGCCGGGCGCTACACCGCGGATCGACGCGACAATTTTGACATCTATCTGCCGTTGTGGCTCGCGAGGTACAACAAGCAGATCTTTGGTGCGATGTTCGCCGGGGATATTCTCTACACGGCGGTCATCTGGCGTGGAATGAGCGGGTAGTCGAACAAGGAAGAACCATGACACGCATCGCGCCGATCATTGCCGCACTCATGGTGCAAGCCACCTTGAACGCACCAGCCCTGGCCCAGGACTCGAGATAGGGTTCGGCCGACGAGCCGACGGTAAAGTTCATGATCGCCAGCGAGGCGAAGTGGGCCAAGGCCGCCTGCAGCGCGCAATCCCAAGGCGGACGCCATCGCTGACGAGCCCAACAGGCAGTCGCGCGATTGCCAACTCGACGAAGTAGAAGTGCGGTTCTTCGGGGAAGCCGTCGCCGTGGCCTATGGGGCGGAGAACCGCATGCAGAAATCCGCCGATGGCACCGAAGCCAGGCGTTGCCAGGTGTGGACCGACACCTGGTTGAAACGCAATGGCAAGTGGCAGATAGTCGCCGCGCAGGACACCGTCGTTCCGTGTGAGAAGTGACG
>JAFEDW010000258.1 GCA_018241455.1 Pseudomonadota bacterium
CTTGCGTTCCCATCCGCGTCACGGTCGCAGGCCATACGATTGATGCTCGATGAGCACGACGCTGGTGCCCGGCAACGCGCGTCCGGCCATCACGCGCGCCGCAATGGCCCCACGCTGAAACTCGATCAGGCTGCCACCGGCCGATTCGGCCACCGTCCAGCCTCGCTCGCGGGCGGCGCTGCGCAGTCGCTGCATGGCCATCGCGGGAGACCAGGGCAGCCGCAGCGTGAATTGCGACACCACATCGCCCGCCTCGATCGATTGCACGACATTGAGCACGCGCGTGCCGGCTGGCAGCGGCAGTTGCGGCCGCGCTGGTGCGCCCGGGACGGCGAGCGGATCGAGCTCGGACAGGAATCCCGTGCTGCCCGGCCCGTGCGCTTGCAGCTGAACGGTCTGCAGCGCTGGTCCGGCACGATGCGTGATCAGCAGCCATGGCCCGGTGCGCGAACACCGCGTGGGCGACGTGGCAGCCTCGCTGTCACGCCATGCGCGCTCCAACACATTGCAGGCCTCATCGGGCGGCAGCCCGGAGGCGAGTGCGCGGCTGTGCACATCCAGGCCATTGATGCGCAGCAACTGGATCGTGCCGGCAGCGACAATCTGTGGCGGCAGTCCCGCACCTGCCGCGCCCGCATCGCCAGCGCTCGCAGCGACGGCCAACACGCCCATGCTCGCGATCGACAAGCCCAGCGCAGCGCGCAGCCAATCCGCGCTCAACACGACGGCGACCACTGCGTCGGCGGTGACGCATCCGGATCGACACCCACGCCCAGGCGGTCGGCCGGCACCCGCTCCGGATCGACCTGCCCCAGGCACAGCTGCCGCAGCGCCGGTTCGAACACCGACAGCAGGCGCGCGCTCCACTGCACGAGGGCGCGCACCGGCGGCACCGCGCGCGAGAACACGAGTCCGCCGGCACGATCAGCCACCTGGCCAGGTGAGCCGCTCGCCCAGTCGTTACCGACCAGTGCGTAGCGCTCGTTGAATTCGATCGGCACCTGCGAGAACGGATCGGGCAGGCCTTCCGGGCGCGTCAATCGCACGGCGAGTCGCGCGGCTCGGAGGTGTGGCGCCTGCAAGTCGAACCCACCGCTCAGCAGGCGCGCCACGCGAAACGGCAACAACAGTGCGCGCTCCGACTGGCCCGCAGCCCCGGGTTCGGCGCTTGCGTCGGCACTGGCTTGAATGCGATCGACGCTGACCTGAGCGGCGTCACCCACATCCGGGAACAGCGCGGCGCGAATCGAGGCGGTATCGAGACCCCCGGCTCCGCCCGCGCGCCACGAACTCTCGAATGCGACGCGGCGCGCCGCCTCGATACTCGCCACCTGCAGTTCGTGGTACCGGCACAGCACCGGCATGCACAGCAACAGCAAGGCCAGAGTGCCGGCCGCGACCGCAAATTCCACCATCGCCTGGCCGCGGCACATCATGGCAGCACCAGGAAGGGATCGGCCTCGCCGCCGTGCGCTGCGGCGGCGGCCAGCCGTTGCGAGCGCGTGACCGGCACCAGGCGCGCTTGCCAATAGGGATTGAACAGGCTTGCAAGCTCGGGCCGACGATCGGCCCGGCCGACCGGCCGCCGGAATACGACCTGCGCGGCCGACAGCGCATAGACGTTGCCTGTGTGATAGGCCGGCTGTACGCGCTTGGGGTCTTCGCCTGGCACCACGGTCGCGGCGCCATTCAACACCACATCGCTGGTTTCGATCGTGCCCCCATCCTGGTGCACCTCGACATCGAATCGCAGCGGCGTCGAGGTGGTGCTGCGGCCCGTGCGCACGTCGCGATAGGCGGGGAGCCCGGCGTAACCGCTGCGAGCCACCAGCCCGCTCTCGGCATAGGAAGAGGCGCGCGGATTGTCACGATAACTGCCGCCGTGATCGCCGCGCAGGTATTCGGGGCGTTGCCGATTCTCGGCGGCGTTCCACGCGAGCGGGGTTTCATGGTGACCGAACAGCACCGCAACGCGCAGCGAGAGGGTATCCATGCCGCGCCAGGCGTCGTAACCGATCAGGTCGGTGCCGCCGCGCTTGCGCAGCGCGAGGAGCGGCGGCAAGCCGAGCGTCCAGCCGCGCGCACGCGTGAAACCGTCGCGAGACTCCATGACCACATCGCGCAGCCGCGCGCGCTCATCGCCCGTGCGGCCGTGGCCCTGCGTGTACTGTTGCCAGCGCAATGTGTTCGAGGCGATGAACTCGCGCCCGAGCTCGACCGCACCCGGAGCCGGCACATTGGCGACGGCGACATCGCGTGCGAGGCTCCCGGCCAGCGCCGTCGTCCGCACATTGGACAGCGTCTCTGCACTCGACAACACATCGACATTCCAGCGGCTCGCGGCCGATTCAAGCGGCGGCAATGTGCGTTGCAGCCCGCGGTCGACGGCATTCCAGCTTTGCGCAACGGCGCGCAGCGCGCCACCGACCGGTGGGTATAGCGAGCCCACCGTCGCAGCCTCCTGCAGCGCCTGCCGCACGTAACCCGACCAGGACCGCAACGACACGAACTGCGCAATCGCTACTTCGTTGGCGACGATGGCGCGGTTCATGTACGACTGGAAATTCAGCGAACGTGCCTCGGCCAACGCGCCGCTGTAGGCGGCCGCATCGGCAGCGCCCACGAGGCGGATCTTGGCGGCCACGATCTGCCCGGAGTTGAACACGAACAGCAGGCTGCCCAGCACCGCGGCCAGCAGCATCAGCAACAGCGCCAGGGCCTGGCCGTGCTCGCTGCGACCCGACGCCGCGTCATTGCGCCTGGTCATAGTTGTCGAGCTGCATGTCGCGCTGCGCCTGCGTCTGCGCATCGGTGGCCGCGGTGTTGGTCACGGTGCGTGCCGTGCTTGCGCTCTTGCCGGCCAGGGCCTGGGCCGTGACCGCCATCTGCCCGCGCACGGTCTTGCCGAACGCGGTGTACACACCGATCGCCGCGACGGCAATCAACGCCACGATGATGATGTACTCGGTCATGCCCTGGCCGCGCATCGGATGCTGACGGGTCATGCTGCACCTCGCTTCTGGTGTGGGTGGATGGGATGAGCGCGCATTGCACGCCAGCGCGGCGCGGCGGTCATGCCGGCATCGGCGTGCGAACGTGTCGATTTCGGCGGCTGGATCCAGCGCAAGCGTGTTAATGCGCCGGGCTTGGCCGGAAACTCACCGGCCTGATCCATCCCATACCCGCTTGCCGCCCGCGGAACTTACAGGCTAACGTGCGCTCTTAAAGTGGGGTCCCGAAGGGTCTATTGATGTCGAACCGCGCTCTGCTTGGAGTGCTCCTGGCCGGGGCGCTGTATGCCCTTGCCGCCAGCACCCCGTCGGCCGCGGATGCGCC
>JAFEDW010000259.1 GCA_018241455.1 Pseudomonadota bacterium
GGGTTCGCTTTCGGATAGACTGCTCGCCAATCATGAGGGCGTCGCCGACCTGGGTTAGCTGCCGCTGGGCGCTGGGCTTCGCGCTGGGCGCGGCCGTGGCATGCGCCGCCTGGGGCGCCGGATTTTCGCCTGACGAATTTTCGCCGCGCGTGCGGCAGTTGCTCGCGTCGATGTCGCGCGAAGAAAAGCTGGCCATCATCCGCGGCGGCGCGGAGCCGGCCGAGGCAGCGCAGAGTGAAGCCGGCTGGACGGCGGGCGTACCGCGCCTGCACATTCCCGACCTGCGCTTCGCTGACGGTCCACAAGGCGTGCTGGTACGGCACTTGTCCACCGGCATGCCCGGCACGCTGGTGCTGGCCTCGACGTTCAGCGTCGCCGATGCCGAGGCCGATGGCGCGCTGATCGCCCGCGATGCGCGCGCGCTCGGCGTCGATGTGATCCTGCAGCCCTACATCAACATCTACCGCGATCCCACGTTCGAACGCGCCTACAACACGCTCGGCGAAGATCCGGTGCTGACCGGCGCGCTGGCGGCGCGTTTCGTGCACGGCGCGCAGGCGAACGGCGTCATGGCGCAGGCCAAGCACTACGTCGCCTACGACGGCGCCGCGAATGCGCTGGTCGATGGGCAGGCGCTGCGCGAGATCTACGCTGCGCCGTTCCGCGAGGTGTCGGAGGCCGGCGTCGCCTCGATCATGTGTTCGTACAACCAGATCAACGGCGTCTATTCCTGCGGCAACGCCGCCACGCTCAACGGCATCCTGCGCGGCGAGATCGGCTTCAGGGGATTCGTCACCTCCGATTGGGGCGCGGCGCACGGCGCCGAGTTCATCGCGGCCGGCATGGACATGGAGCAGCCGGGCACGGGCCCCGACGCCTATTTTGCGCTCGGCAAGGAGCCCGAACCGCCGCCACCCGACAAGGATGCCGACGCCGACCTGCAGGCCGCGATGAATACCGGCGTACCCGAGGAGCAAGGGCATCCTATGCCGAAAACGCTGGCGCCGCCGGTTCCGCCGGTGCCGGGCGTCTCGAAGAACCTCGGCGAGGCCCTCACGCGCGGCACGGTGACGGAAGCCGACATCGATCGCGCTGCGGGCCATGTGCTGACGCAGCTTGAACGCTTTGGCTGGCTCGACCACGCGCCCAATCACAAGGTCGGCGCGCAGGACATCGCCGGCAACGCGCGCATCGTGCAGCGCCTGGCGGAACACGGTTCGGTGCTGCTGAAGAACGACGGCATCCTGCCGTTCTCGCGCGCCGACGTCGACACGCTGGCACTCATCGGACCGGGTGCGCGGCAGACTTTCGCGATCGTCACCGGCGAGGAGCAATCGTACGGCCGCGCCGAGCGCGAGGTCGGCGCCTGGCAGGCATTGCAGGCGCAGACGCAGAGCAAGGGATTGCGACTGGCCGTCGCCGACGACATGACGGGCGTGCCGATTCCTGCGTCCGCTTTCACGCAGCTCACGCGCGCGCTGACACTGCGCGGCGCCAGCACCAGCAGCAGCGGCGCGGCCGCCGACATCGACCAGACGATCCGCTCGCACGCGATGTTGCCGGCCGGCGCGGCCGCGAAGTGGAACGGGAGCCTCGTCGTGCCGGCCGACGGCGAATACGAAATCAACCTGCAGGTACTCGGCGCCACCGGCCGCTTCTGGATCGACGGACGGAGCGTGGGCAACATGGCCTGGTGGGGCGGCCACGGCGACATCGTGTTTCCGAACCGCGAGAGCGTGATTCCGACGACTGACGGGCTCGCGAACATCCGCCGCCTCGTCAGGCTCGCGGCCGGAGCACACACGCTGCGCGTCGAGGCCAGCGCGGACGGCAGCGGCTTGCCGGTGCAGGTGCGGCTCGCGTGGGTGACGCCGACGATGAAGGAACAGGCTTTTGCCGAAGCCGTCGAAGCGGCGAAGGCGGCAAAAGCCGCCGTCGTATTTGCGTGGAGCCGCGGCCGTCCCGCCTTCGGCCTGCCCGGCGACCAGGATCGACTGATCGAAGCAGTCGCCGCCGTGAATCCCAATACCATTGTCGTGCTCAACACCGGCAAAGCGGTCGCGATGCCGTGGCTGGACAAGGTCCGCGCGGTGCTCGAGATGTGGTACACGGGCGATGAAGGCGGCTGGGCCGCCGCGAACCTGCTCACGGGCAAGGCCAATCCCGCCGGGCGTTTGCCGATCACCTGGCCGAAGCGGCTCGAGGATGGCGTCGCGACCGATCCCGCGCACCCCGAGCGCGCCTCGGACAACACCGAGGGCAAGACGCACTACAGCGAGGGCGTCGACGTCGGCTATCGCTGGTTCGATCATGAAAACATCGAGCCGTTGTTCCCGTTCGGCTTCGGGCTCTCGTATACGACGTTCAGCTATTCGCACCTGGTCGTGCGCGCAGCCAGCGACGGCGGGCTCGATGTGAGCTGCCATGTGCGCAACACCGGCCGACGCACCGGTGATGAGGTCGTGCAGCTGTACGTGGGGCCGCCAGACCCCGCGCCGGAGGGCGTCGCGTTCGCGCCGCGCGCGCTGGCTGCCTTTGATCGGGTGGCAATTGCACCCGGCGCGACCCGAGTCGTGCAACTGCACGTGGCGCCGCAGAGGTTGCGCTACTGGTCGCTTAGCGATAAGGCCTGGCACGATGCGCGCGCCGGTCGCACCGTTTACGTCGGCGGCTCCTCGCGCGACCTGCCGCTGTCAGCGCGCGTTACGACGTAGGTCGAATACTGCTGCTCGCCGATCGCGGAGAACGGCAGCATCGTCATCGGCCCGCTGGCCGTGCCGACCTGCCAGCTTTCCTTCGCGGTGCGTTTCGCCGCCAATAGTTGACGCGCCGTGACCACGGGGCGCTTGTCCGTGATGGCGAACAACACTTGCGGTCCGCGCAGCAGCGCGACCGTGGTCGGGTGCCGCGCATCGATCGGCTCGAGCCGCAGGTTCAATGGCAGCTCCAGCTCGACGCGGTCGCCGGACCGCCATGTGCGGCGGATGCCCAGGAACGTTCCAGGCTGCGGCACCGCGGGCCAGCGCTTGCCGTTGACGGCAACGGTCGCGCCGCTCGCCCACGATGGGACGCGCAGCTCGAGCACGAACTCCACCGGTTTCGACGCCGTGACCTCGATGCTGACCGCGGCATCGAACGGATAATCGGTTCGCTGCGTGAGGCTGATGCGTGCGCCGTCGTGCGCCCAGTTCAAGGTCGAAGGCTGGTAGAGATTCACGAGCACGCCGCCACGGCGGCTGAAGTAAACGTTGAGGCGATAATC
>JAFEDW010000025.1 GCA_018241455.1 Pseudomonadota bacterium
TGATCGCGCCGCCGAGGCCATCGTTGTCCGGGGCGCCTCCCAGAACAACCTTCGCAATCTCGACCTGGAAATCCCGCATGGCCAGCTGACTGTCGTGACCGGAGTGTCGGGCTCGGGAAAATCCTCGCTGGTGTTCGACACGCTCTATGCCGAAGGGCAGCGGCGTTACGTCGAGACCTTCTCGCCCTACGCGCGCCAGTTCCTCGATCGCTGCGACAAGCCGCGCGTCGGCAGCATCGAGGGCATTCCGCCCGCGATCGCGATCGACCAGGTGAATCCGGTGCGCACCTCGCGCTCGACCGTCGGCACGATGACCGAGATCAACGATCACCTGAAACTGCTGTATGCGCGCGCGGCCACGCTGCATTGCCGCCGCTGCGGCCAGCCGGTGCGGCGCGACAGCCCGGCCAGCATCGCCTCGTCGGTGCAGCAGCGCGCGGCGGCGGCCGGCGATCCGCGCCTGCTGGTGTGTTTTCCGGTGGCGATTCCGGCACGCATGCCGGTGGCCGAGATCCGCGCCGAGCTCGAGCGGCAGGGTTATGCGCGCATCCATCGCGAAACCGCGCAACAACTCGAGGTCATCCAGGATCGGTTGCGCGCCGATCGCGACAGCAGCGCGCGGCTCCACGAAGCACTCGAGGCCGCGCTGCGCTCGGGGCACGGCCAGATCGTCGTGCACGCCCTCGCCGATGGTGGCGACGTCACGCAGAGCTGGCGTTACTCGAGCGACCTGCACTGCGCCGAGTGCGACCTGCACTACCAGGACGCGACGCCGTCGCTGTTTTCGTTCAACTCGGCGATCGGCGCCTGCGAGCAGTGCCGCGGATTCGGGCGCGTCATCGGTATCGACTACGCGCTGGTGATTCCCGACGCGGGAAAGACCCTGGGGGAAGGCGCGATCCGTCCGTGGCAGACGCCGTCGTTCAAGGAATGCCAGGATGACCTGGTGCGCCACGCGAAGCGCCGCGGTGTCGCGCTCGATGTGCCGTGGCGCGAGCTGCCGGAGGCCGATCGCGAATGGGTGCTGGCCGGCGAAGGCCCGTGGGTCAAGAAGAATTGGTACGGCCTGCGGCGTTTCTTCGCCTGGCTCGAGACCAAGGCCTACAAGATGCACATCCGCGTGCTGCTGTCGAAGTACCGCAGCTACACCACCTGCACGGCCTGCAACGGCGCACGGCTGAAGCCCGACGCGCTGCTGTGGCGGCTCGGCGCGCAGGGCGCCGAGCGCGGCCACGACATCCACGAGCTCGTCTGCCTGCCGGTCAGCGATTGCGACGCCTTCATCCGCACGTTGCAGCTGCCGGCGCCGCTCGATGCTGCAGCCGAGCTCGTACTAGCGGAACTCCGCTCACGGCTTGGATATCTCTGCACGGTCGGACTCGGTTACCTGACGCTCGATCGCCAGTCGCGCACGCTCTCGGGCGGCGAGGTGCAGCGCATCAACCTGACCACCGCGCTCGGCACTTCGCTGGTCAACACGCTGTTCGTGCTCGATGAGCCGTCCATCGGCCTGCATCCGCGCGACATGGGCCGGGTCATCGGCGTGATGCACCGATTGCGCGATGCCGGCAACACGCTGCTGGTCGTCGAGCATGATCCGCAGATCATGCACGCCGCGGACCGGCTGCTCGACCTCGGCCCCGGCGCCGGCGAGCACGGCGGGCGCATCGTAAGCTCAGGCACGCCGGCGCAGGTCGCGGCCGATGCGGCCTCGATCACCGGTGCCTGGCTCGCCGGGCGCAAGCAGATGCCGGCGCTGCGCCACGGCGCGGTCGCCGATGTCGCCGGCCGCTACGGCCGCGATGCGGCGATCGAACTCGAGGGCGTCACGGCGCACAACCTGAAGGACATCAACGTGCGCATTCCGCTGCGCAAGCTGGTGTGCCTGACGGGCGTGTCGGGTTCCGGCAAATCCACGCTGGTCGAGCAGGTGCTGTTCCCGGCGCTGCAGCAGGCCAAGGGCAAGGGCGGCGAAGCGCCGCTCGAGCATCGCGCACTGCGCGGCGCGGAACTTATCGACGCGGCAGTGCTGATCGACCAGAAGCCGATCGGCCGCACGACGCGCTCGAACCCGGTGAGCTATGTCGGCGCCTTCGATGAGATCCGCGCGCTGTTCGCCGCCACGCCCGATGCGAAGCTGCGCCGTTACACCGCCGGCACCTTCAGTTTCAACAGCGGCACCGGCCGTTGCCCGGTTTGCAGCGGCAACGGTTTCGAGCACGTCGAGATGCAGTTCCTCGCCGACGTGTACCTGCGCTGCGGCGAATGTCAGGGCAGCCGTTATCGCGCCGAGACACGCAAGGTGCGCCTCGAGGGCGCCGGCGGCGCGCGGGCGGACATCGCCGAGGTACTGGATTTCACCGTGACCGAGGCCCTCGCATTCTTCGCCGCTGCGCCGCGCGTGCGTGCGCGGCTGCAACCCCTCGCGGATGTCGGCCTGGATTACCTGCGGCTCGGGCAACCGGTGCCGACGCTGTCGGGCGGCGAGGCGCAGCGCCTGAAGCTCGCCGGCTACCTGGCCGAAGCCGCCGCGGTACCGCGCCGCGGTGCCGACAGCAAGCGCAGTGCGGCGTCGAGCCCGGTCACGGCGCGCCCTGCTGCCGCCACCGGCAAGCTGCTGTTGTTCGACGAGCCGACCACGGGCCTGCACTTCGAGGATGTGGCGCGGTTGCTGCGCGCCTTCATGCTGCTGCTCGAGGCCGGCCACTCGCTGCTGGTCATCGAACACAACCTCGAGGTGATCGGCGCCGCGGACTGGATCATCGACCTCGGCCCCGAGGGCGGCGCCGCCGGCGGCGAGATCGTCGCCGCGGGCACGCCCGCGCAGCTTGCGGCCGCGGCCGGCTCGCACACCGGCGCGGCGCTGCGCACGCAACCGCAGCAGCTGCGCCAGCTCGCGACGACGCCGCTTCCGCCGGCGGCGGCCTCCGGCTCGCCGCCGCGCCTCACCGCTGCGCAATCCGCTGCGCAATCCGCTGCACCGCGCACCGCGAGCGTGCCGCAGATCAGCGTGCGCGGCGCGCGCGAACACAACCTGCGCGACCTGAACGTCGACCTGCCGCGCGAGCGATTCACGGTCATCACCGGCGTGTCCGGTTCGGGCAAATCGACGCTGGCCTTCGACATCCTGTTCCACGAAGGGCAGCGGCGCTATCTCGAGTCGCTGAATGCCTTCGCGCGCCAGTTCGTGCAACCGGCGGCGCGGCCGGACGTGGATGCGGTCACCGGGCTCCCGCCCACGGTCGCGATCGAGCAGCGCGCCAGCCGCGGCGGCCTGAAGAGCACGGTCGCGACGCTGACCGAGATCTACCATTTCATGCGGCTGCTGTACGTGCGCCTCGCGGTGCAGTACTGCCCGGACTGCAACGCCGCGATCGCGCCGCAGAGCGCGGCGCAGATCACCGCGCAGCTCGCGCGCCAGCACCGCGGCCGGCGCGTGCAGCTGCTGGCGCCGCTGGTCGCGCAGCGCAAGGGCATCTACACCGACCTGGCGCGCTGGGCCGCGGCGCGCGGCGCGCGCACGCTGCGCGTCGACGGGCGGTTCGTGCCGACCGAACCGTTTCCGCGCCTGAAGCGCTTCGTCGAACACAACATCGAATTGCCGGTCGCCGACCTGACGGTCACGGCGCGCAACGACGCGCAGCTGCAGCAGGCCGTGGCCGCGGCGCTCGAAGCCGGCAACGGCGTCGCGCACGTGCTCGATGACAAGGGCCACGTCGGCGTTCACTCCAGCCGTCGCGCCTGCCCGAACTGCGGACGCGGCTTCGCGGAACCCGATCCGCGCCTGCTGTCATTCAATTCCCCGCAGGGCTGGTGCACCGCATGCCACGGCACCGGCGTGAGCTTGCGCGATTTCAATCCGGAGGAAACCGGCGAGGAGTCGCAGTGGCTTGCGACCGACCGCGCCGCGGCCGCCCCCTGCCCGGCCTGCGAAGGCGCACGCCTCAATCCGGTCGCGCGGCACCTGCGCCTCGACGGCCGCGCGATCAGCGAACTGACGACGCTCAGCGTCGATGCGCTCGCGCAATTCGGCCAGCGCCTGCGCTTCGATGCGCGCGGCACGGCGATCGCGCAGGATGCGCTCGCCGAGATCCGCAGCCGGCTCGCGTTCCTGCAGCGCGTCGGCCTGGGGTACCTCGCGCTCGACCGCGCGGCGCCCACGCTGTCCGGCGGCGAGGCGCAGCGGATCCGCCTCGCGGCGCAGCTCGGCTCGAACCTGCAGGGCGTCTGCTACATACTCGATGAGCCGACGATCGGCCTGCACCCGCGCGACAATGCAGTGCTGCTCGAGGCGCTCGATGCGCTGGCGGGCGCGCGCAACACGCTGCTGGTCGTCGAGCACGACGAAGACACCATCCGGCATGCCGACCACATCATCGATCTCGGGCCCGGCGCCGGCGTGCGCGGCGGCGAACTCATCGCCGCCGGCACCGCCAGTGAGTTGAGCCGCAACCCGCGTTCGGTGACCGGCGCGCTGCTGGCCGCACCGCTCCGCCATGCGGCCGCACCGCGGCGCGCCGTGACCCGCGCGACGCCCGCGTTGCAGCTGTCGGGCGTCACGCTGCACAACCTGCGCTCGCTCGATGTGCGCATCCCGCTCGGGCGCCTGGTCGTGATCACCGGCGTGTCCGGCTCGGGAAAGTCGACGCTGGCCCGCGACGTGCTCTATGAGCGCGTGCGTGCCGCGCTCGATCCGGCGCGGCGCGATGCGCCGGCCGGAGGCGGCACGCTGCGCGGCGCGGAATCGATCACGCGCGTGCTCGAAGTCGACCAGACGCCGATCGGCCGCACGCCGCGCTCCTGCCCGGCCACCTACGTCGGGTTCTGGGACGATATCCGCCGCATCTACGCCGGGAGCGACGAGGCGCGCATGCGCGGCTACAATGCCAGCCGCTTCTCGTTCAACACCGCCGGCGGACGCTGCACCGACTGCGACGGCCAGGGCCAGCGCACGATCGAGATGAGCTTCCTGCCGGACGTGAAGGTGCCCTGCGAACGCTGCGGCGGCCGGCGCTTCGATGCGCCGACGCTCGAAGCGCACTGGCGCGGGAAGTCAGTGGCCGACGTGCTGGCGATGAACGTCGAGGATGCGGTCGAATTCTTCCAGTCGCACAGCCGCGTGCAACGGCCGCTGGCATTGCTGCACGACGTCGGCCTCGGCTACCTCACGCTCGGCCAGCCGAGCCCGACGTTGTCGGGCGGCGAGGCGCAGCGCATCAAGCTGGTCACGGAACTGGCGCGGCTGGCGCCGCTGAAGCCGGGTCGGCGAGCCATGGCGCACACGCTGTACGTGCTCGATGAACCGACCGTGGGCCTGCACATGGCGGATGTCGCGCGCCTCGCCAACGTACTGCACCGCCTGGTCGACGCGGGCAATTCCGTGGTCATGGTCGAGCACAACCTCGACCTGTGCGCCGAGGCCGACTGGATCATCGATCTCGGGCCCGAGGCCGGAGCCGGCGGCGGTCGCGTCGTGGCGGCCGGCACGCCGGCGCAGATTGCCGCGCGGCGCGCGCGCTCGCATACTGGCGCGGCGCTCGCGCCGTTCCTGCGCGAGCGCGCGGCATAGCGCTAGGCTGGTCAATGCAACACGGATTGGTGTGCTGGAAATGCGGCGCGGATCTCGCCGCGCTGACGCTGCCGCTGTCGCGGCGCGATGAGTGCGCGCGCTGCCGCGCCGAGTTGCACGTGTGCCGGATGTGCGTCGAGTACGATACCGCGGTGGCCAAGCATTGCCGCGAACCGACGGCCGAAGAAGTCAGCGACAAGCAGCACGCCAATTTCTGCGATTATTTCCGCCCGCGCCCCAAGGCATTCGTGGCGCCCGATACGGCCGCCGTCGACAGCGCGCGCGCCGAGCTCGAGCGCCTGTTCGGCAAAAGCTAGCTGTTGCCGAGCCGCTCGGCGAGACGGTTGATCAGCCGGCCGAAACGCGAACCACTCGGCGTAGCCGGTGCGCGCTTGCGCTCGCGGCGCGAGGAATCGTTCAGCAATTCGCCGCGGCCGTTGTCGACCTGCAGTTCGCCGGCGCCGAGGATCTCCAGCGTCTCCTCGAGCGACAGCGGGCGCTTGTGCGCCGGGCGCTTGCCGACCGGCTTCGTGCCCTGGGCGACGCGCAGCTTGGCGCGCTTGCCTGGCGTCGGGCGATTCGAGATGCCGACCGCGGCGATCGCCGCGCGCACCGCCGGCGCCAGTTCCGGCTTCGATTCGTTGGACTCCGGCGGCAATTTCAGCGCCGGTCGGCTGCCGCTGGTGGCGGTGTCGGTGTGCACATCCTCGATGAAATTGAGTTCCGGCCCGGTGCGCTTGGCCGTGGCCGGCGGCGGCAGCGGCTTGGAAGTCGCCGCGCTGGCGCGCCCGCGTTCGCGCACGCTGACCGGCACGACCGACACGGACGAGAATTCGGAGCGCACGTACTGCGCCACCTGCTTGGCGGAAACCGCATCGGTGAAGAAGCCCAGGCGCAATCCGTACCAGCGCCGTCCGTCGCGATTGCCTTCGGCGCCGTAGAGCGTGTACGCGCTGAAGATCGCGAGTTGCGGAATCTGGCTCATGTTGATCGGCTGTACCGACCAGAGCAGCTGCACGGCAAACAGCGTGGGCTCGGCGCGCGGTGCCGTCGGCGCGGGCGCCGCAACCGCCGCCGACCGCGCGGGCTGCTGCGTGACCACCGGCTTCGCCTTGGCGCCCGTCGCCGGGCGGCTCGACTCGAGCAGGCGCAATACCGCCGGCCCCTCGAGCGTGGGCTCGGCGTCTCCGCCGCGCGCCTGCCGCTGCGCGGCAGGCGGTTCGGGGGCCGCAGCCGGCGCCGGCGCGACCACGTGCGCGACCGTCGTATCGCCCGACACCTCATCGAGCGAGTCGATCGCGGCGCGCACATCGCTGAGCGAACGCGCGGCGCCATCGGCCGACGCGTGGTCAGATGTGGGCTTGCCAGCGGCGGCTGGTTTTTCAGGAACGGCCAGTTCCGGCAGCAGCCGCGGCATCGCGCGCGGCACGTCGGGCACGAGTTCCAGCTTCACCGTCGTCGTGCTGCTCGCGGCCGCGGCGGGTACCGCATCCGCAACCGGTGCAACGGGCGCGATCGGCGCAGCCACCGGCGCAGCCACCGCTGCAACCACGGGCGCAGGCGCGGGTGCTGATGTCGGGGCCGCGGCAAGCGCCGTCGCCGGCGCAGGCACGGGCGCCGCGGCGCTATCGGCAGCCGCGGCAGCACGCGCGCGCAACTTGATTCCGGGCGCCACGCCGGCCCACGCGGCCGGATACACGTCGCGCACCAGGTCGAGGATTTTCTCGGCCTCTTCCTGGCTGTCGAAGTAGCCCATGTGCAGGCGGAATCGCTCACGCCCTTCCTCGAGACGACGCGATACGAAGAAGGTGAAGCGCTTCAGGCCGGCGTGCGTCGGCTGCACCAGGCCGACCGGTGTCGTGGACGCACACAGATTGACGACGAATCGGGGACTGTCGGAACCGGGACGCAGCGGGTTGCCCGAAGGCGCCGTGTAGTTGCTGATAGAACCGCTGGCCTGCTGCATGCGTCGATCCCCGTTGCCGATCAAGTTCCTCTGGATCTTGCGACCGGCTGTTCGAGGGGATGACACGCCGGATGCACGAGTAGCCCGGGGTGGCAACCCCGCTATCCTCGAAACGGCAAATCGCTCGAGGACCGGAGGCTTTGCGTCCCTGCCTTACGACAGGTATGCCAGATACAGAACGTGACGCAGTTTGGCACGGTGACGCTGCGCGTCAAGCACGAGGTGAGAGAGCCAGTTCACATCTGCCGCAATCCGGAGAACCCGGTCACAGTTCTGTCAAATACGATTAAGTCAACCGGCGGCGCGCATCCGAGTGATCGACGTGGCGCTGCGGCCTTCCAGCAAGGCGGTGATGTCGGCGGCCGCGGCGGGCCGCGCGAAGTAGAAACCCTGCGCGAAATCGCAGTGACGCGCACGCAGGAATTCCAGCTGCTCCATCGTCTCGACGCCCTCGGCGACGACGGTCTTTCCGAGCGCGTGCGCCATCGTGATCATCGTTTCAGCGAGCGTCGCGGCGGTGACGTTGTGCGCCACTTCCTCGATGAACGAGCGATCGATCTTGATGGACTGTACCGGATGCGCGCGCAGGTAGCCGAGCGAGGAATAGCCGGTGCCGAAATCATCCAGCGACAGGTGCACGCCGAGCGCCGCCAGACGGCGCAGCGTGGCCAGCGCCTCTTCGTCGGCGAACACCGATTCGGTCAGTTCGAATTCCAGCTTGTCGGGCGCGACGCCGGCGTGTTCGAGCGCGCGCCGCACCAGCTTCGGGAAATCAGTCTGCCGCAGCTGGTGCACCGACACGTTGAGCGCCAGGCGCGGCGGCGCAATGCCCGCCGCGGCCCACTCGGCCATCTGCGCGCACGCGGCCTCGAGCACCCACGCGCCGATGTCAACGATCAGGCCGCTCTGCTCGGCAGCCGGCACGAACTGACCGGGGAAGCGCATCGCCTCGCGCGGCGGTTGCCAGCGCAGTAGCGCCTCGAGTCCGACCAGCGCGCCATCGGCCAGCGCGTACTGCGGCTGGTAGTAGAGCGAGAACTCGCGCCGCTGCAGCGCGTTGTAGAGACCGCTTTCCGCCGCGAGCGCCGGCATGCGCTGCATCGAACGCGTGTAGAACACGGCGCGCGCGCGGCCATCGGCCTTGGCGCGGTACATCGCGAGATCCGCGTTGCGCATCAGTTCATCGATCGCGGTGCCGTCGTCCGGGAACATCGTGATGCCGACGCTGGCGCCGGCATGGTGGTCGCGGCCGCCGATGTTGACGGCCTCCTGCAGCACCTCGATGACGCGCGCCGCGACGCGCTGCACGCTCTCGGCGGAGCCGACGCTGCGCAGGATGATCGTGAATTCGTCGCCGCCGAGCCGCGCAACCGTGTCGCCTTCCTTGACGCAGGCGCGCAGGCGCTGCGCGACGATCTGCAGCATCTGGTCGCCGGCGCTGTGGCCGACCGTGTCGTTGATCTTCTTGAAGTGATCGAGGTCGACGTACAGCAGCGCGCCCCGCTGGCGCCCGGCCGCCGCGCTGGCAAGTTCCTGCGACAGGCGATCGCGGAACAACAGCCGGTTCGGCAGCGCGGTCAACGGATCGAAGTGCGCCTGCCGGTAGAGCTGCTCGCCGCGCGCGTTGTTCGACAGCGCGACGCCGATGCGCGCCGCGCACTCGGTGCCGTAGCCGGCCACCTCGGCCGCCACCTGCGGCACGTCGCGATAACCGACGGCCAGCACCGCCACCAGCTTGTCCTGTGAGATCACCGGCCACAGCCAGAAGAATTCCGCGCCGTGTGCGCGCAGCGGCTCCAGCACGCTGTGGCGCCCGGCTTCGAAGCGGCCGACCGTCAGGCCCGAGTGCTCCTGGCACAGCTGCGACAGCAGCAACGGATCGAGGCTGATGCGGCTCACCGGCGCGTGCTGCCCGGCCGCCGTCAGGTAGGCGCGGCCGTAGTCGGTCGCATCCGGATCGAGCAGCGCGAGCATCGCGGCATCGCAGGCGGTGATCTTGCAGATGCGATCGAGCAGCGGATCGAGGCAGGATTCGAGTTCCGCCGATTCCAGCAGCATGCGGTCGATGTCGTTCAGGCTGGCGAGCGCGCGCATCTTCTCTTCGAGCACACTGATGGTGTGGTTGAACGCCACCGCCGCCGCGCGCGGCGCGTCGCGCGCCGCGCCGGTCGGTACGCGCTGATAGCGTCCCGCCGCCAGCTCGCCGATCGCGGCACGGAGCGATTCCAACACCGGCTCCCAGCACGAACGCAACATGGCGCACGAGGCAATGATCAGGAATGCGGCCAGCAGCAACGGCACCGGCAGCATCAGCGCCGCCTGCGCCCAGTAGTCCCACGCCGAAGCCAGCGGCACGCTGGCGACCACGGCCCAAGGGCCCGCCGCCAGGTGCGCCTCTTCGGGCAACACCGCCATGACGGCGCCACGCCATTCGCGCCGCGCCACGCTCCACGAGCGCAGCGCCGGTCCGGACTGCGACTCCGTCGAATTGCTGCGCTCGCGCGCGTACATGGCCAGCAGGTCCGCCGGCAGTTCCTCGCTGGCGCGGAGCGGCGCGCCATATCCGTCGAGCACCGCGTAGACGCCCGATGGCGACGCGGCATCGTCGTGACCATGCCACAGCCAGTCGGCATTCAATTCGAAGTAGGCGGTGGCGGGACTGCCGGCCGCCCGCACTGCGTGCACGAGGTACAAGGCCACGCTGCCGGCGCGGCGCGCGCGCAACAACGTCTGCCCCGCGCTGAGCGCAAGCTGGTCGGCCGCGGTCAGCGGCAGCGGACCCTGGCTTCGACTCAGGCCCACGACCACTACGCCGCGGAAAATATCGGAGCGCAGCAGGTGCGCGCGCAGTGCGGCGCCGCCAGTGCCGGCGTCATCGCTGGTCACCGACTGCACGACCAGTTCGCTCGCGGTCAGGCGCGTGCGCAGCTCGCGAGCGTAGCTGCGCGCCAGCGTCGTGACCGTGCTCATCGCGGTGCGTTCATCCGCGACCCGCAACGCGTGCGCCGTGCCGAGCGCGACCGACAACAACAACGCCAACGCGAGCACGCCCATGGCCGCCGCCAGGCGCCTGCTCATCGACATGGAAAGAATACCGGTGCGGATCGGCATGTATTGGCGGCGGGCTTGATTACTTGAACCCATTTAACGATAGCCCGGCGCCCGCCAATGCGCGCCAGGTCACGCTTGCATCAATTATGTCCCGCTGATTGCGAAGTGCGTCACAGTCGCGGCTTCGATGCGATGGGCTGCGCCAGCGCACGCATCGACCGCCAGGTGTGCCGATGCACGCCGAGCCGCCCGGAGCGCGCGGCGGTGCGCATCGCCAGCGCGATCGTGCGCGCCGGAATGGCCCGCCATTGCTCGAAGCGGCCGAACAACAGCGGGTTGACCAGTGGCATGACCACGCGCCCGGTCATTTCGGTGAGCCGCCATTGCTTGCGCACGCCCAGGATCAGCGATGGCTCCATCAGGTGGAGCGAACGAAACCGCAGCGCCTCCAGCGCCAGCTCGGTCTCGCCCTTCACGCGCAGGTAGAAGTTGCGCGAGTCGGCCGCGGCGCCGGCCGCCGACACGACCACCAGCGTCTTCGCGCCGGCGGCCTGTGCGAAACGCGCGAAGCGCAGGATCAGGTCATGGTCAACGGCACGAAACGCAGCCTGCGTGCCGGCCTGGCGAATCGTGCTGCCCAGGCAGCAGTAGGCATCGTCGCAGGTGGTGCCGCGCAGGTCCTGGTCGAGATTCTCGAACCTGAGGATGCGGTTGGCGAGGCGCGGCGACTCGATCGACAACGGCCGGCGGCTCAGCGCGATGACGCGGCGATAATCGCCGCTGGCGGTGAGCACCCGCACCAGCTCCGTGCCGACCATGCCGCTCGCCCCGGCCACCAACGCCACCGCACCCGCATCAGGCTGCATGGGGCGAGAGCTTAACCCGCGCGCCGGCCGGATTGGGAGGGTCGCGTGTGGTTTCTGCCGACCAAAGGAAGGCGCCGAACCTAGAGCGTCAGTTCCATCTGGCCGCCACCCCGCGGCGCACAGAACTGCGACAGGTCGAGATCGGGCGCCCGCTCGACGCTCAGGCCCAGGCGTTTGCGCGCCAGTTCGAAACGCGCGCGCAGCATCGCGGCCCACGGACCGGCGCCGCGCATGCGATGACCGAAGCGCGGATCGTTGTCGCGGCCGCCGCGCGCCTGCTGCACCAGCGACATGACGTGCGCGGCGCGCAGCGGCAGGTGCTGCTCGAGCCAGGCGCGGAACAGGTCTTTCACCTCGTGCGGCAGACGCAGCAGCACATAGCCGGCGTGGGTGGCGCCGGCCGCCGCGGCCGCCTCGAGCAGCGCTTCGAGCTCGGCATCGTTGACCGCCGGGATCATCGGGGCCGTCAGCACGCCGACCGGCACGCGCGCCGCGGCCAGCGCCGCGATCATGCGCAGGCGCGCCTGCGGCGAGGCGGCCCGCGGTTCGAGCGTGCGCTTGAGCTCCGCATCGAGCGTCGTCAGGCTGATGAACACGCGCACCAGGTTCCTGGCGGCGAGCTGCCGCAGCAGGTCGAGGTCGCGCAACAACAGCGCGCCCTTGGTGACGATGGTCAGCGGATGGCGCGTCTCCCACAGCACCTCGAGCACGGAACGCGTCACGCGCAGCCGCTTCTCGACCGGCTGGTACGGATCGGTGTTGGCGCCGAGCATGATCGGCTGCGGCCGATAGCCGCGGCGCGACAGTTCATCGCGCAGCAGCCGCGCCGCATCGGCCTTGTAGAACAGCCGCGTCTCGAAATCGATGCCGGGCGAAAGGTCGACATAGGCGTGGCTGGGCCGCGCGTAGCAATAAATGCAACCGTGCTCGCAGCCGCGGTACGGATTGATCGATTGCGAGAACGGGATATCGGGCGATTCGTTGCGCGAGATGACGGTGCGCGCCGCCTCGGCCCGCACTTCAGTGGCGATCGAGTCGGGCGTCTCCTGCTGGAACCAGCCGTCGTCGACCGCCTGCTGGTGCGTGCTGGCGAACCGCCCTTCCGGATTGATCGTGGCTCCCCGGCCCTTCAGTACGCGCTCCATGGCGATACTGTACGGATATACAGCTCCAACGCAAGTGCCGCGGTCGCCGCAACGGGGCGAGCGCCGCAACAGGCGCCGCGTGGGTACTTACGCCAGCGACGCCGCGAACTCGACTAGCGCCCGCGCGACCGGCGCCGGCTGTTCGTGCGGCAACAGGTGCCCGGCCGCGGCGATGCCCTGCGCGCGCATCGTCGGCATCAGCGCACGCAGGCGGCGCAGCGCATCGGGCCCGATGGCGCGCTGCATGTATTCGGATTCCGCACCATGCAGCAGCAGCAGCGGCGCGCGCACGCGTGCCCAGCAGGCCTCCAGATCGGCGCGCGCGTAACGGATCGGCGTCGGCAACTGCTGGCGCGGGTCGGCGAGGATTTCAAATCCGCCGTCGACGGCACGCGTCCAGGCGCGCGCCAGGTAGCGCGCGTGCGCCAGCGGCAGCCGCGGATTCGCGCGCTGCAAGGCCAGGGCCAGTGCCTCGAGCTGCGGATAGACCCGCGCGCTCGGCGGCGCCTTCAGCGCATCGAGCCACGACTCAACATGCGACGGGAACTGCGCGTGCGGCAGCTCGGGCATGCCGAAGCCCTCGAGGTTCGCGAGCCAGGCGACGCGGTCTGGGCGCACGCCGGCGTAAATCGACGCCACCGTGCCGCCCATGCTGTGGCCGATGAGCCGCACCGGGCGATCGGGCGAGAGCACGTTCACCAGCCAGTCGAGTTCGGCGACGTGATCGGCGAACCAGTAACGATCGGTACGCCGCGCGCTGCGCCCGTAGCCGGGCCAGTCGACGGCGATCAGCGGCCAGTGATCCGGCAACTGATCGACCAGCAGCTGGAAGCCGGCGCCGCAATCCATCCAGCCGTGCAACAGCAGGATCGGCGACGCGTCCTGCGGACCCCAGTGCGTCAGCGCGATGCGGCCTTCACGGCCGTCGAGCTCGCTCGAGCGCGGCGCGCGCCTTGGCAGGTACTCGTCTGCAGCTTCGCCCACGCTCATCGCCATCAACCGGCGAGGAAGCTGCGGTACGCGGGATTCGCGCTCTCGTCGGTGTAGGGATAGCCGAGTTCGTTCAGGTGCCCGAGAAAGGTCGCGCGATCGGCGCGCGGCACCTGGATGCCGGCCAGCACGCGGCCGCTGTCGGAACCGTGATTGCGGTAATGGAACAGCGAGATGTTCCAGTTGCTGCCGATCGCCTGCAGGAATTCGAGCAGCGCACCCGGCCGCTCCGGGAATTCGAAACGGAACAGCATCTCGTCGCTGACCCCGCTCCCCTTGCCGCCCACCATGAAGCGCACGTGGAGCTTGGCCATCTCGTTGGCGCTCATGTCGACCACGCCGTAGCCGGCGGCGCGCAGCCGCGCGGCCACGGCGGCGCAATTCTCCTGGCCCTCGCGCAAGCCGAAACCGACGAACAGCTGTGCGCGCTCCGACCCCTGGTAGCGGTAGTTGAACTCGGTGACGCTGTGCTGGCCGAGCACGCCGCAGAACTTGAGGAAACTGCCGGGCTGCTCGGGCACCTCGACCGCCAGCAGCGCCTCGCGCCCGGCGCC